>JANNJI010000213.1:0-2541 GCA_031405795.1 Gammaproteobacteria bacterium | reverse complement strand
GCTGTGGCCTATTACACATTGTTGTCCATCGTGCCCATGTTCACCCTCATCCTGGTATTGCTATCACAATTCCAGAATACCTCGGCGCTGCTCACCACCCTGCAGGAATACCTGGTGCTGGTGGCGCCGGGACAGGCCGCTGCCCTGGTTGCGCAGATTAGCGTGTTCCTGGAAAACTGGAAGGTCGTCGGCGCAACGGGGCTGGTGCTGTTGCTGTTTTTCAGCTCCCTGGCGTTTACTGTTTTGGAGAATGCCATGTCAGTGATTTTTTTCCACCGTGTCGCCGTGAAACGCCGGCATTTTTTGGTATCGGCCATCATTCCCTACTGTTACATCACGCTGCTGGCAATCGGCATGCTGGTAGTAAACGCCGTCAGCGGCGGACTGGCCACACTCGATGCCCGCAGTATAGCGGTGATGGGCCACGTCTGGTCACTGAACGGTACCGAAGCCGTGTTGCTCTATCTGTTCGGCATCCTCGGCGAGGTATTCTTACTCACCTCACTCTACCTGGTCATGCCGGTCGGACGACTGGCGCTAAGCCATGCCTTGATCGGCGGCATAACGGCAGCACTGTTGTGGGAAATTACCCGCCATATTCTGGTCTGGTATTTTTCGACGCTGTCGCTGGTTAATCTGATCTACGGTTCGTTCGCCGTAACCATTGTCATTCTCCTCAGCTTTGAGGCAGCCGCGATCATTGTGTTGTTGGGTGCGCAAGTCGTTGCCGAATACGAACGCATCGGTGCGTCGCCGACGTTAACACACGGATTGCAAACCTAGGCGAAATCATTAATCCTTCGGTCACCGTCCCACTGGGGACCCAGTTCGGGTTGCCATTATTTATCGCGCAACGGCTGGAATAAATACTCCAGCCATTGAGTTTGATTTCGTAAAGTATTTCCAGCATGACGCCAAGCTCACCTTTGGGAAAACCTTGCTTGGAAAACCAGACCACATACGGCTCGGGTAAATCAATCAACAACTGGCCTTTGTGTTTACCAAATGGCATACGATAACTGGCAAGCTTAAGGAGTTGTTGCGCTTGTAGCGATGGCACGGAATCTTCGGTGGTTGTATTACTCATGTACCCTACTCCCCTAACTCCAGCTCCTCTAACTTCAACAACAAAAAGTGCGCATAGCGTCCCGCCTTGCGATTGCCGTCATCACTTACGATCACAATGCGCTGCTGTCCATCGATCACAGCCGGGCTCACTCCTTCGGCATGCTCGTAGCCTTGCAAACCCGCCACACTGATACGTCGTGGTGCCTCAGCCGGATTACCGCGCCAAAACCACAACTGAAATTGAATCTGCTCACGCGCAACCGGGCCGCTAACCACGAGATAACCGCCGAGCCCCGGAATATAGGACAGCGCGCGTATCCCGTTGCCACCCAAATCCAGCGTGAGCAATCTGGGCGAAACACGCAGCGGCTCACCGGCTTCAAACACGGCTGTGAGATTCTCCACGCAGGCGATAATGGCGCACTGATCGAGCAAGGGACTGCGCAAGCCGATCAACATCTGTCCATCAGTACTGATCTCCAGCGCTTCGATATTGAGTCCACCTTGCGCCTTCACATCGCGCACCTCGGTAGCATCGGCCAATAACGGGTGCGCCGCAACTAATGCACGCTTGAGTCCCTTCACCAGCACCGGTTCGGCCATGCGCTCACCTTCCACACGAAAGCGCAGTAACTTGTTGCGGGATTTTTTTTCGTCGCCCTCGCTATCGCGCGAATGTGATGTGAGCGCATAGACATAACCCGCGCGATCCAACGCGAGTGCCTCAAGATCATCCAGCTTCCACACTGCATCGTCCACCCGCCTTGGCGGCAGCAACGGCGTACTACTCACAGCGCCGCTGGCACTAATGGTCACCAGCGTAAAGGTATTTTTCTTCTCATCTTTCACCACCAGAAAACGACCATCTTGCAATTGCTGGATAGCGGAAGGCTCATAAAGGCCGGTGAAGGGTTGGAACATTTGCTTCTCCTCAGAGCCGGTAGGCAACTACGGTGAAATCAAGAGCCATCATGCCCTGGCAATAAAAAATAATTTTGTAACTTTTTTTATATATCTTTAGTGTCATTTTAATGCTTTTGCCATTTTTCCAGGGTTTTCATTTCACTGCTGTTGCACGAATACTTCTGCATCGCCTGGCTCGTCGAATACATCGCATCGACCATTCGAATAGCGCCAGGACGCCCAAGGAAACTATCAACTAACATTAAATTGCCTTTCTCGATTTCACCCATGTGTTCCCAAACATCTTTAAAACAGTGATTTTTGTGAAATATTTCTGTCTCAGTCCTGCCCGATAATCGCAACAGCACCGCATCAAAACCATTCGTGGTAACCCCTTCGTATTGCTTTGTGCGCTGGTATTCCAAAGGCTTGGCATCCATACATTAAGAATGGATGTGTTCATAATAGAGCACGTACACACCCGCAACCATAATATCCTGATTTAGATTATCAGCAACGGCTTTCATATGTTATTTTATCTGCGTAGCACTCGCTTCGCCGAGGACTAAT
>JANNJI010000212.1:0-4418 GCA_031405795.1 Gammaproteobacteria bacterium | reverse complement strand
GGTTTGGAACCCGCCCCTACATCGATCATTGGTAATCACTTTTTGGATTCGTTGTTTTCCGATATTGATTCTTTGCTGAACACGGCGGGGGTTCACCCCGTTTTCTTTCATCGCTATTATCGGCTCTTGTCCCGGCGTTTTCCGTTTGCCATCTACTACCGCATTGAACAACAGACCATTTTTATTTACGCGATCCTGGACTGCCGACGCAAACCGGCATGGACTCGACACAAACTCACCTCGGCAGCAGAGTAACACTCGGGCACAGTATGACGAGCTTTTTTCTTTTTCGTCATGCCGTACTTGATGCGGCATCCATTTATATTATCAATCCGGGCTACAAGTCCAACCAGGCGGTTTTTTCTTGTCCGGTGTGACCCGCCGATTTTCCAGTAGTTCGGTATGCCTGGGTTCTTGGTTGTTGACGACTGCCGTATATTCGCTGTGCATATCGATTACCTCGTTTTAGTCAACACCTAAGTAAACACTAAGGGACCTCTGATTAATTGTCATTTCGAGCAAAGCGAGAAATCGTGTGTTTAAAATATCGAAGCTATTCAATAACGTCCAGATTTCTCGGACCTCACTTCACGTTGTTCGCGACTCTAAATGACAAACCGGGGCTGCAAACCCCAGTTATTCCTGATCAAGATAGGCTTTTATTGTGTCTTGCAAACACTGTAACTGTTTTTCATCGGTAATGGCTTGCGCGGATTCGGTGGTGATGTAAAAAATATCTTCGGCACGTTCACCGAAGGTGGCGATCTTGGCATTGTGCAGGCGTACGCGGCAGTGCAGTAAGGCGCGGGCAACGCGTGACAACAAGCCCGGTCGATCATAGGCAATCACTTGTAGCGCGGTGCGTGCGTGTTGGTTGTCGGGCCAGGATTGCACGTCGGTTGGGAATTTAAATGCTTTGATGGTGCGTGATAAATGCCGGTTTGGTGCAGGCAGTGCATCATCCGGTGTGCGCAGACGTTGTTGTAATTGGTGTTGTAACTCGTGTAAACGTGACGCATCGGTCAATGCCTTGCCATTGCTGTCAAGTGCGATATAGCTATCCAGAGTAAAGCCATCGTCGGTTGTTAGGATACGCGCATCGGCAATGGTCAAGCCCAGTTGTTCCATAATGCCAGTGATGTGCGCGAACAAGTGCGGGTGATCACGGGTGTAAATGAAAATTTCGGTGCCACCGCGCCGCGCGCCTTGGCGGATCATTACTAGTGGCAAATTCGCTTCGCAGGTGGCGGCGATGGCGGCGGTATGCCAGGCAATTTCATCGGCAAAATGACGCAGAAAATATTCATCATCAAATCGCGACCAGGTGCTCTCCACCAAATCCGGCTTCATGCCCTGTGCTGTCAGGTTACTTTGCGCGACGGTTTTTGTTTCGCGGATTGTCTCGCTGGCCAACACGGGATTGTCCAGGCCGCGGCGCAATGCCCGTGCCGTGGAAAAATACAGATCACGCAACAGTGAATCTTTCCACGAGTTCCACACATCCGGGCTGGTGGCGCGGATATCGGCCACGGTCAGCAGATACATATAATTTAATCGGTTTTGATCACCCATCAGCTGCGCAAAATCATGTACTACGGTGGTGTCACTGATGTCTTTGCGTTGCGCGGTGGAAGACATTAATAAGTGGTTCAAGACCAGCCAGCCCACCAGATTGCTGTCGTATTCACTCAGGCCATGATGCCGACAAAAAATAATCGCCTCTTCTTTGCCGAGTTTGGAGTGATCGCCGCCGCGGCCTTTGGCAATGTCATGAAACATCCCGGCCAGGGTCAACAATTCCTGTTTAGGGATTTTCTGGATGACCTCGCTGCACAGGGGAAATTCGTGCGCAAATTCTTTTACCGTAAAGCGCCGTAAATTGCGAATCACCATCAGGGTGTGTTCATCCACGGTGTAGACATGAAACAGATCGTGCTGCATTTGGCCGACGATGTTGCCAAAAATCGGTATGTAGGCGGCAAGTACCCCGTAGCGATTCATGCGCCGCAGTTCGTGCGTCACTCCCAAGGGTTGCCGCAGTATTTCGATAAACAGGCTGCGACAGCGCAGATCATCGCGAAATTTTGCATCAATGAGATGACGGTGTTGGCGGATTAACCGAATCGTGTTGGCGCGCACACCTTTGAGTTCGGGGTGTTGCGTCATTAACAAAAAAACTTCCAGCAGGGCAAAGGGGTATTTTTTGAAAATATGGGGTTGCACCGCCTCAAGAAAGCCATTCTGTGATTGAAAGCGGCTGTTGATTGGGGCCGGTTTCTTTTTATTTTTTTTGTAGAGGATTTCTTCTTGAAACAGTTGCAGCAACATTTCGTTCAGGCGGCTTAATTCCATCACCGTTCGATAATATTGTTTCATGAATTTTTCGACGGCGCGGCTGTGCATGTCGTCTTGATAACCAAATTGTTTGGCAAGTTCGCGCTGGTAATCAAACAGCAGGCGGTCCTCGCGGCGCTGGGCCAGCAAATGCAAGCCATAGCGAATCTGCCATAACAAGGCCTGACCTTCATACAAGGTTGTATATTCGTGTTCATTTAAAAAATCATGCGTGACGAGATCATGCAACTCATTGGCGTCGAAGTGGCGTTTGGCGACCCAACCGATCATTTGAATATCGCGCAAGCCACCCGGGCCTTCCTTAATATTGGGTTCCAGGTTATACGCGGTGTCGTTAAATTTTTGATGACGCGTTAGTTGTTCCTGCCATTTGGCGGCAAAAAATTTATCGGAAGGCCAGAGTTTTTTGGGGCCGCATAATTTGCGCTGTTCTTCCAGCAAGGTGCTTTGGCCTACGATGAGTCGTGCTTCTTGCAGATTGGTCGCGACGGTAATATCGTTTTTTGCTTCGCGTACACATTCTTTGAGTGTGCGTACACTATGGCCTACAACCAAACCGATATCCCATAAAAAGGTCAGGAAAGTACTGATGGGTTCTTGTAGCTTGCGTTGTTCTTTGCGTAATAAAATTAACATGTCGACATCGGAATGCGGGTGTAATTCACCCCGGCCATAGCCACCCACCGCAACCAGCGCGATGTCCTGGCTGGTGGTCGGCAGGTATTGCCGCCATGCATACAGCAAAATTATATCGATGACTCGCGCATGTGCCGCCACCAGTTCGACGGCGCTATGTCCCTCCAGGAAACGTTGTCGCAACACGGCCTGTGCTGATTTTAATGCGTGGCGAAAAAGGGGCAGAGGTTGTTGCGTGGTAGTAAGTTGTTGTTCAAAGCTGGAGACATCAAACAATTCAGGATCGAGGACGGTGTCAAGCAAAGGTCTCCTCCTTGCGACGGGTGAGAACCTCACGGCCAGTTTCGGTAACCAGAATGGTGTGTTCCCACTGTGCCGAGAGTGAGTGATCGCGGGTGACAACGGTCCACTCATCTTTCATTAATTTCACATTGCGTTTACCGGCATTAACCATGGGTTCAATTGTAATCGTCATGCCCGGTTCCAACACCATCAAGGTGCCGGGGGTGCCGTAATGTAATACTTGCGGGTCTTCATGAAATTGTTTGCCAATGCCGTGACCACAATATTCACGCACGATGGAGTAGTGGTGGGCCTCGGCATGCTGTTGGATCGCATGGCCGATGTCACCCAGATGAACGCCTGGTTTTACCATGTCGATACCGATGTGCAGGCATTCATAGGTGACGCGCACCAGCCGTTGTGCCAGTACCGATGGCGGCCCGACAAAAAACATTTTGCTGGTGTCACCGTGATAACCGTCTTTGAGCACGGTGATATCGATGTTTATCAGATCGCTGGACTTCAGCCGTTTTTCATTGGGGATGCCATGGCAGACGACATGATTGACCGAGGTGCAAATCGATTTTGGAAAGCCGTGGTAATTCAGCGGCGCGGGGATGGCGTTTTGCACATTGACGATGTAATCGTGGCAGAGGCGATCCAGTTCGGCGGTGGTAATCCCTTCGCGTACGTGGGGTTCGATCATTTCCAGCACCTCCGCCGCGAGTCGGCCGGCGGTGCGCATCTTGATCACTTCTTCAGGTGTTTTTATGGTGACTGGCATAGTTGGGTATTATTTCAGGGCTTGGCCGCGAGCGATACAGGAATCGTATCGAATGATTTTTCCTATCCTTTTGAAGGTCTTGTTGTTCGACATGGGGTGTTTATGGTATAAAGCCGCCGCCGAATAGGCAAACTTAATCGGGTCCGGTTCGCCGGGCCTTAATAAAATTCGCACATGTACCGTCACATCGACCAGGGTGCCCGCAAGGGTTGGCCGGTGGGGTACATGGAGGCTTAACCCAACGGAGAGAAGACAATGAGCGATATATCCATGCGCCAGATGCTTGAGGCTGGCGTGCATTTTGGTCACCAAACCCGTTTCTGGAACCCTAAGATGAAGCCCTTCATCTTCGGCGACCGTA
>JANNJI010000211.1:0-1456 GCA_031405795.1 Gammaproteobacteria bacterium | reverse complement strand
TATACAGGTGAGCAGGGCAGGTATAGCGATTATTGTGGTTTTTTCGTGCCGGTGAACGCCTCGGATGGCAGCACATTGGTTTTGTCATTGTATTCGACGATGTCGTATTTTATCCCTGCCTCGGGTGGCGTGTCACTGAGGTGTGTCTGCCCGCGATGATCCCGCCATTTATACAATGTGTTGTGACTGGTGTGTTTGGCCCGCCGTTGATCCGTTTTAACGTCGAAATAGGCGCGTATATCTGCGTTTTGATACAGCCCGATAGCCGCGCCAGTGAGTATTGCCAGGATAATCAGCAGCCACTTTTTCATGTCATAACAGGCAGACGATGTTAATCACAAAATTCTTGAATTGCCTTTTTTGACTCCTCAATCCGTTTGGCGCGTTCGTTATCTTCCAGGATAATCACATTGCCGTCTTTATCCTGAATGCGGCGAAATACGGTGTAGGCTTCGAGGTTCTTCTTTGCGCCTTCGCAGTTTTGCGTACGCAGCGCCTTGTTTTTCTCGACTTCTTTTTTCAATGTATCCTTAGCACCGCTGCCGGAACCGCCACCGGTCGTCTGACTTTTTGTGTCGGGGGTGGCTTCTTCGCTATCGTTACCACGTGAGGTGTCGCCTTTGATTTTTTCGTAATTTGATCCGTCCGCAGGGGGGGTGGAGGAATAGACAACATTGCCACTTTTATCGACGTATTTATAGGTTGCCGCCTGTGCTGTCAGTACCGTCAAGGCTATCAAACATCCAAACAAAATGTGCAGGGTTCGTAATTGCATAAGGGTTCTCTCGCGTGGTTATCCGGACCGTGGTTGAAGTTAGCAAAACAGCTTGAGCCAACTCATTGAAAGCATAAAGCATATTTACCGATTTGCCTATCTGGGGTTTGCTATAGTAGCCATGCTTTTGACATGCGCAGGGCGCAAAAGTTGTGAGGTTCATGCGAAGCCTTGTTGCGCAGAGCGTGATATTGATCACTTCCTCAGGGTTTTTGTTACCAGTGTGGTGTTTGGTCCTCTTGCTGCGGGCTAAAATGGCCGTGTGTATGGGCTGGGAGAGATGCCTCCCTCCTTTGAGGTATCGCCTCAGGGACTATTTTATGTGATGTTTCTTGACCTTAGCGTGTAGATTCAGTAATTTCCTAAGTGTCCCCGTGAACGACGGTGTGGTCGGTCAGCGGGCATTTTTTTATGTTAGTTATTTTGAGGAGTGTACGTCGTGCAGTTAAGTGGCGCCGAGATTATTGTCCAGTTCCTCAAAGATGAGGGCGTGGAATACGTATTTGGCTATCCAGGCGGGGCGGTGCTGCATATCTATGACGCCCTGTTTCAACAGGAAGAGGTCCGCCACATCCTCGTCCGTCATGAGCAGGGCGCCGCCCATGCTGCGGATGGTTATGCCCGTGCGACAGGCAAACCGGGCGTGGTATTAGTCACTTCCGGCCCCGGTGCAACCAATGC
>JANNJI010000210.1:0-4055 GCA_031405795.1 Gammaproteobacteria bacterium | reverse complement strand
GTCCACTCGCCCCACACCTGCATATCCATGTGACCGTGCTGCAACCCGGCATCCATGTACGTAGGTTTCATGTCCCAATTCTTCGCCTGGATATTTTTACCACGTGCATAAAACCGTCCATTCCACCCCTCCGGCATCAGAATATTTCCGGTAAAGTCAACCGACGCTTCAAGATTTTCCCCCAGATCCGAAGGCAACGTCACTCGCCCCGTCAATTGGTGTCGATCCGCATCATTGCGCAATTCGAAATTTACATTCTCAAATCGGATTGTTTTGCCGCTGTGTTGCTCATCGCGCCACAACACGGTGCTGTTCTCAATGGACAAACGGCTGCGTTCAAAAAACCATTCGCCGAGTTCGTTGGTGTCAACATCCGATTGCTCTTGTTTGTTTGCAATCGTCTCGCCCAATTTATTGACATCAATCCCTTGTATGCGCAAGATGCCATTGGTCCGGCGGACAATACCAAGATTAACACCGCTGATGGTCAAACTCTTAGGCAGCAGCCTGCCACGCCGAATCGATTGGATCAGATCAAACCCCAGGCGAACCTGTTCAAAACGGATCAATACTCGTTTTTTATCCTGGTCGAGTAGATGTACGCCGCCAAAAATAAATGCAGGAGTAAAGCCATCCAGGCGCGCGTCCAGGGACTCTATCTGTACCGGCTGATCGAGAAACTGACTGGCTAATAGTTCCAGTTCACCGCGATAGGCTTTAATATCCGGCAAGAAAACCCGCAATAATGATATACCAATGGCGATCAGGATAACTATCATAACCATGCCGTACCAAAACCACCGATACAGACGCCGTGCAATTCGCCAGGGTAGACTTGATTTTGTTACTGATGTATTCATGGCTACATTAAGACGACGTCAAATTGTTCTTGGGTATATTCTGACTCAATTTGTAATTTAATCGGCTTGCCGATAAATTCCTCCAACTCAGCCAGGCTATGGGATTCTTCATCTATCAACAAATCCACCACGGGTTGTGAAGCCAGCACCAATAACTGTTGCGCGTCAAACTGTCTGGCCTCGCGCAGGATTTCACGAAAGATGTCATAACACACGGTTTCCGCTGTCAGTAACGTTCCACGTCCGTTACACGTTGGACATGGCCCACACATAATATGCAGCAGCGATTCCCGGGTGCGTTTACGCGTCATTTCAACCAGGCCTAACGATGACACCTCGCTGATCCGTGAACGTGCCAGATCCCGTTCCAGATTTTTTTCCAAGGCGCGCAATACCAGACGGCGATGTTCCAGATCTTTCATATCAATAAAATCAATAATGATAATGCCACCAAGATTGCGTAAGCGCAGTTGCCGGGCAATGGCCTGCGTGGCTTCCAGGTTGGTTTTAAATATGGTTTCTTCCAGGTTGCGATGACCGACAAAAGCGCCGGTATTGACATCAACCGTCGTCATCGCCTCGGTCTGATCAATAATTAAATAACCACCGGACTTTAGCTGGACTTTACGTTCCAACGCCTTATGTATTTCATCTTCCACTCCATAGAGATCAAAAATCGGCCGCTCACCCGGATAGTGTTCAATACAGCCCACCAACTCCGGCAGGAATTTACCGGCAAACTTTTTTACCTTGTCATAGGTTTCACGCGAATCAATACGGATGGTTTCGATCTGCCTGCCGCGTAGATCACGCATGGTGCGCATGACCAATGGCATGTCCTCATGCAGCAAAACACCGATTGCCCCCTGCGTGAGTTTTTCTGTCATGGTGCGCCACAGTTTCTGTAAAAACTGCATATCATTGACCAGCGCTTCCTCACTGATACCATCGGCGACGGTACGTATAATGTATCCGCCCGGTTCAAAATGTCCGGCATGTTGCGCAATAATATCGCGCAGGCGTTGCCGCTCCTCGGCGCTGTCGATCTTCTGTGAAACACCGATGTGTGAACTACCCGGGACATACACTAAATAACGGGCCGGGATGGAAAGCTGGGTGGTCAGCCGTGCGCCTTTGCTACCGAGTGGATCTTTAATTACCTGAACTACAATCTCCTGACCATCGCGCAACAAATGCATGATCTCTTCTTTTTTTTGCGCTGAAGTGGCGGTCTGTTCTTCTTCATATGATTGCACGATGTCGGAGGCATGCAAAAAGGCAGTACGCTCCAAACCAATCTCAATAAACGCCGCCTGCATGCCAGGCAGGATGCGACTCACCTTACCCTTATATATATTCCCAACCAGACCACGCTTACTGGCACGTTCAACATGCACCTCTTGCAGTGCGCCATTTTCAACATAGGCGACGCGTGTTTCACGCGGCGTGACATTGATGAGTAATTCTTCACGTGTACCTGGATTCATACATTACCTTAGCACCATACCGGCACATTGGCCTGCTGCAATAATTGGGCTGTTTCAAAAATCGGTAACCCCATCACCCCGGAATAGCTACCGCTTAAGTGCTCGATAAAAACCGCTGCCCGGCCCTGGATGGCATAGGCACCCGCCTTATCCGCCGCTTCACCGGTTGCCCAATATGCCTCACATTCCGGCAAACTCAAAGTACGAAACCGTACTTCACTCACATTAACTGCCACTGAACAGTGATCGGCAACCAGGGCAACGGCGGTCACTACCTGATGGCGGCGTCCTGATAGCCGTTGCAACATGCTGATGGCCTCCGCACGATCACGTGGTTTACCCAGGATTAAGTCATCAATCATCACAATGGTATCCGCACCCAGGACCGGTTGCCGCTGAGCCAAGGCCAGCAGCTGCCAACCCGCTTGGGCCTTTTCCTGCGCCAGCCGTTGTGCATAAGCGCGGGGTAACTCGTTCATGCGTTGAGCCTCGTTAATAGCCACCGGCAACACATCAAAGCGCACACCCATTTGTTGCAACAGTTCGCGTCGCCGTGGTGACGCAGAAGCAAGATACAGATCAACAACCATCATGGAAACACGTCTTCTATATTATTTGTGATAAGGATGATTTTTCAGAATCGAACAGGCACGATATATTTGTTCCGCAACAATGACACGGACCAACGCATGCGGAAAGGTCAAAGGTGACAGCGACCACTGTTCATTGGCCTGCTGCAACACCTCTGGCGCCAAACCCTCCGGCCCGCCCACCAGCAACACCACATCCTGGCCGCTTTGCATCCAGCTTTGCAATCGATCCGCCAGATCGCGCGTACTCCAATCCTTACCTTGCCGTTCCAATGCAATGACATGCGCACCGCGTGGCACCGCCGCCAATAACCGTTGCGCCTCTTTGGCTAATACCCGTTGGGTATTCGTCGCACTGCCGCGCTTTTCCGCAGCGATCTCGACAAGTTGCAGAGAACACTCCGCGCCCAGGCGTTTCCGGTATTCCTCAAAACCCGTGACCACCCAGGCAGGCATTTTTTCACCTACGGCTATTAAATGGATACGCATGGATTTATTTCAAAATATTATTTTAACCGCGCACATCTTTATTGACTAAGGAGGGACTTTGTTCGCCCCACAGTTTATCGAGGTTATAAAAATCGCGCACCGCAGGTAACATCACATGCACAATGACATCGCCCAAGTCTGCCAATGCCCATTCGGCATTTTGTGTACCCTCAACGCCAATTGGCCTCACCCCCGCGTTAAGACAATCTTCACACACCCCGTCAATCAGTGATTTTACATGCCGCGTACTGGTACCACTGGCAATGATCATAAAATCAGTAATGCTGGTTTTGCCACGAACATCTAGGACATGGATATCCCGTGCCTTTAACTCATCCAGAGTGTTCAGTATCATCTTTTGTAATTGGTCAGTTTGCAAATGTAACCTCGCTATAAATAAAGCCCTTGTTGTTGAATCAGAGTAATGACCTTGTCCGGTACTAAATAACGAACCGCCCCGCCCCGCGCCAGCAGCGCACGGATCGCCGTGGATGAGATGGCCAGTTGTCCTTGGTTACGTCGAACCATACCGGGGAGGACAGCATGTGTGCTGTAGAGTACTCCATTGATATTCACATCGATGCATTTTTCCCAATCGTCCATACGAGCTTCCTGAGCGCGATCCAAGC
>JANNJI010000209.1:0-1436 GCA_031405795.1 Gammaproteobacteria bacterium | reverse complement strand
GTGCCGCGAAGCTTGTCAGTATGAACAAACAGATCTTTGCCCTCGCGCACTAGCTCGCCGAATTTATCAGCCGGAAGGCTAGCCTCGTCTGGCGGAATAAAAAGCCGGGACTTTTGTTCGGCATGAGCAACAGGCATCACGATCAGTGCCAGTAATATGAATACACTGGATAGCGTGCGCTGGAAATGAGGTTTGTGCATGGCAGTGACTCCTTAAAATTAAATCCATTAAAGGCTCGCAACGTGGCCACAGGCTGTCACTCGGGTGCCAGGCTGGCAAAATAGGCGGCGACTGCGGTGATATCGCCTGCGGGCAGACGCAGGGCAATGCCTTTCATCAAGCCTTGCGGGTCGTTAGCACGCATGCCGGTGCGCCAGGCGTTCAATTGTTTGGTTATATAACTTGCGTGTTGCCCGGCGAGCGTCGGGAAGGATGCACCGACACCGCGTCCATCAGGTCCATGACAACTAATACATGCCGGAATGTCCTTGTCCCAAAAACCAGACACAGCCAGCTGCGCTCCGCGTGCCAACAATGCTGCATCGGCAGTGGCGGTAGGTGCAGGTGGTCGTTGTGCGGAAAAATAGGCGGCCACATCAGTAATTTCGGCATCCGATAATGCCTTTGCAATCGGTTGCATTACCGAGTTCTTACGTAACCCCTGCTGAAAATCACGGATCTGTTTAGCAAAATAGTCGGCATCCAGATGGGCCAAACGCGGGAATAAGGCAGCAGCATTCCCCGCTCCTTGCGCACCGTGACAGGTAATACAAGCGGTGGCTCCTTTACTATTGCCTTGCAACACAAGGGCCTGACCGGCCTCCAGATTTGCAGCACCTGCCGTATTACCAGACAATATAAATATAGAAATGGCTGCTAATTGAATTAACTTATCCATGAGTGATGCTCCTTAAAATTATAAAATTGCGCCTTGACTAGTGTAACCCTACAGAAGAAACGAATGTCGCGGGTTTTCATTGTCGACTGGTCGGTTTCAGATGGGCCGAGTAGCCCTCCGGATTTTAAGAAAATCGGCTACCAAGCTCTCGTGTACCTCACTCACTCGGCAACCAGGCGGTCTTTTAAATGCAACTCGTCATACGTGAAGACAACGTTAGGATCAGGCAGGATCAGTCGATCATCTTTATCCGCATACTCGAGCCGACTGAGCATATCCTTGATGATATTAAGTCGCGCCGCATACTTATCGTCAGCGCGCACGATAGTCCAGGGTGCTATGGTGTTGTGCGTATGTGCCAGCATCGCGTCGCGCGCCTGACTGTACTGCTTCCATTTATCGAGCGCCTGGTCATCAAGCGCACTGACTTTCCATTGCGTAAGTGGATCACGCTTGCGTTCATGCAATCGCTGCTTCTGCTCACCTTTGCTGATATCAAGGTAGTACTTAAGAAATTTAATTCCTGAGCGCACTAACA
>JANNJI010000208.1:0-2282 GCA_031405795.1 Gammaproteobacteria bacterium | reverse complement strand
GCCCAGGCCAGCCGTGCGGCACGTCTGGCTATTGCCGATGATGTGATTGAAAACAGCGGCGACATCGATACCGTGACCCGGCACGTCGCCCGGCTACATGAGAAATATCTCGCCCTGGCACAGGCAAAATTACGCTAGAATACCGGGCCAAACCCCACAAGATTGCAGTTGCCACGCCATGACTGAGCCGGTGTTTTACGAACAACCTTTGAACGAACGGATGCGTACTTATATTCGCCTGGAGCATTTGTTTCAGCAGGCAGCTTATACCTTGCGCGGTTATTCCATCTGGGACAGCCGCGCCACCCTCAGTACCTTGATCGACATCATCGACATCCTCAGCCGCGCCGATTTTAAGGCCGATGTGCTCAAAGAACTCGAACGCCAGCAAAACGCCCTGGCACCACTGCAACAGCGCGAGGGCGTAAACCAGGACGATTTGCAGCGGGTCTTGCGTGAATTGCGCGCTGCGCAGGAAAGTCTGCATGCTGTTACCACCCAATTGGGCCAGCAAATCCGCGATGACGAACTGGTCAGTGCGTTGCGGCAACGTCATACCGTCGCCGGTGGCGATTGCGCGATGGATATGCCGGTGTATCATTTGTGGTTGCAGCAAACACCGGAACAACGGATTGAAATCCTTGAAGGCTGGTTCAAATCACTGGAGCTGGTACACAAACCGGTGTCGCTGATGTTGGGGATTATTCGTGAGAGCGCGGTGTTGCGTCCCCAACAGGCACCGCAGGGATTTTATCAGCAAACCATGGAAACCAATCTGCCGCTGCAAATCATCCGCGTTGCCTTGGCGCATCCCGTATTGTATTTCGCCGAGATCAGCGCTGGCAAACACCGCATGACCATCCGTTTCCTGCGACCACAACCGGGCCGCCGCCCGGTGCAAGCGGAAGAGGCAGTTGAATTTCAAATGTGTTGTTGTGCATTATGAACGTCACCATCAAATGCCCCACCTGCGGTAAAACCACGCGCTATTCCGCCGAGAATCCCTCGCGGCCGTTTTGTTGTGAACGGTGTCGTTTAATTGATTTGGGTGAATGGGCCGGAGGTGAACGCCGTCTGCCTGCTGAACCCGTTGATCCGGATCAGCTGGATGAGTTAAGTGACAAATAGGTTTTGTGTAGGTCTGTCTTTGGTAGGTCGGGCTTGATGTACACGATGTACGAATGCCGCGAGGGCATGGATGCCCAGGAGCGGCCAGCCCGACCCGATGAACGCAGACACACAATTGGACTGACTCTTCCGTGGTAATCGCTGGAGGCATCCCTGGCGTCGTATACATCAAAGCCGAACTACTTATGATTCATTCATAGCCATTTGGGCAACGCGACTGACCTGTCGGGCTCAAGCCCGACCTACACAAGAAATACGCAAGACCTACATACGACCGATAGGTTATCGCACCCCCGCCATACTCAACCTCTGCTGCACACGATACCGCGTCGTCGCCGTTTCCAATTCAATCACCACGCGCCAATCATGGCGGCCACTGATACACACCGGCAGGATGACGTTGCCTTGCCATGATCGTTCTCCATCGTCTGCCGATGGCATGGCTTGCAGTGTTGTCACTGGTGTCGGCATTTGCATATCCTGCATGACAAAATGGGCGCGCACCGTCGTGATCGCTACACTGCTGTTACCACGGGTGCGCACCTTCAATACAAAAGGTTTTAAATAAACCGGTTGCTGCGGTAACTCCACCTGCACCTGCACATCCGCGAACTGCGCGATGCAGGTTTGTCTGGCCAGATCGCAATCGCTGTTGTCTTTATATTGTATCGCGAGATGTTGCTGCGCCGATGTTGTTATTTTATCAGTGTGACTCCGCCACGCGACATAACTTGCGACAGTAACACTGAGGACAAGACCCATTGACAATAATAGAGGCAGGCGGCGCATATTACTTGGGCCAAAACGCGCTGATGGCCGCCACGCCCTGCGCACCGCGTTGCCGCGCCGTGACAACATCTTTTTCACTCAATCCCCCCAATGCATAAACAGGACAATTCGCGCGGCGCACCATTTTTTCCAAGCCGGGCCAACCCAATGGCATAACATCAGGGTGCGTCGTCGTGTGTGCCACCGGCGCGATCACAACGACGTCCACATCAATACGCTGCGCGTGGTGTAATTCCTGATCGTTATGTACTGAGGCGAATAACCACTTGTCTTTGCTGATGGGCCGTTGAGTCAACGCAAGCAATCGTTGCGAATTCAAGTGAATCCCATCGGCATACACCGTTCGCAACATCGTCGGCGACAAG
>JANNJI010000207.1:0-2077 GCA_031405795.1 Gammaproteobacteria bacterium | reverse complement strand
AGACGGGAGCCGATGCCCCCGGCCAGCAAGAAGGTAATGGTTTCAATTAGCATGATAGTCTCTTTGTGTCTTCGTTATGACCCACGGCCAATTCTACACCCAAACCACCAGACGATACCGCCGCGTGTGAAACTCGCCAATCAATAGCACTGGATCGACGCTACTCCTTATCGGCAATCCACATCCTGGCTTTTTCCTTGCTATTGGTTTGCCATTTAAGATAACACGTTGTTGCATCCGCACTAACAAGCGTGAGATCAAATTCCATTAATTCATCGCGACGAAAGGCGTGGATGTGCAGGCGGTCGCCGATACGATAGGGTGAAAGTACGGTGCGTAGATTGTCTTTGCTGAGTTTAATGCCATTGGCAGCCAGCAACACGTCGCCTGCGGAAATGCCTGCACGTTGCAACGCACCATTATCAAATGTGTGCGTGACTTTAACACCGGCTGCATCCGTGGCAAACCGGCCACCGAGGGAGATGATCGAATAATCTTTTTTGTCGCCTTCCTTGCCACCCAGGTCGTCTTCGCTCATCGCCGTTCGTAAATGGAGATCAATGCCGACCTGGGCTAATAATTCTGCCAGGGGTAAGTCTTGCGTGCCCTCTAAATAAGTCTGAAAAAATGCATCAACATTTTTCCCGCACAGTTCTGCGACGAGGATTTTGATGCTGTCATCACGCAGGCCGCGATTGACCTTGCCATACTCGGTCCATAAACGGCGCATCACGTCATCCAGTGAGGCACGCTGGCTGGTTTGCTGCCGTATATATAAGTCTAGCGATAAGGCGAATAACGAACCTTTGACATAATAACTGACGATGGCATTGGGAGAGTTTTCATCTTGTTTATAATATTTGGTCCACGCCTCAAAGCTGGACTCCGGCAAACTTTGTTTAAACCGTCCTGGTTCGCGGATCACTTTGGTGATGGCCTTGCCGAGCAGCTCCAGGTATTTTTCGGTGGTGATCACGCCGCTACGCACCAGACCCAGATCGTCGTAATAAGACGTGATGCCTTCAAAGGCCCACAGCAGCGGCGTGTGCACCTCGCGCCGCAGATCATAGGGCATGAAGGCTTGCGGTTTGATTTGTTTTACCAACCAGGTATGAAAGTATTCATGACTGAACAAGCCGAGCAGATTAATGTAATCATCCGTGGGCTGCGTCATGTTGGCATGTGGCAGGCTCTTGCGGCTGGCAAGCAGGCTGGTCGAGGCACGGTGTTCCAAACCGCCGAAGCCGTTATCGATCACGGTCAACAAAAACAAATAGCGATCCATCTTGGGTAATTCGCCAAACATCTGCACGTGTTGCTCGCAAATCACTTGGACATCACGGGTTAAGCGCGACAGGTCGGCTTGCTGACGTCCGGTGATGACAACGGCGTGAGGTGTACCTGCAACACTGAATTCACTCAAGGAGAAATCGCCGATCTCAACGGGGTGGTCAATGAGTTCATCGTAATTCGCTGCGCGATAAGTGCCAAAGCCGTAATCAGGTGCTGCTTTGCGAGCCAGGCTGGTCGCAACTCGCCATGCGGCATAACGGGGGCCGACAGGTCTGACAATCTCAACTTCACAGGGACTGTTTTCCTGATCTGCTACCGCTAAGAAAACACTGGTGCCATTGTAATACGCATGGGTGATATCCAGGTGTGCGGTGCGCACCGATAAGTCCCAGGCATACACTTCGTATTCAATGATCAAGGGGCCAGTACAGGCGGCACATTGCCAGGTTTGTTTGTCGAGTTTATGCACCGCCACGTGTTGATCCTTGCAACTGGCTGAGAGGCTGACGATGTTGCGGGCAAAATCACGGATCATATAACTGCCCGGGATCCAGGCGGGCAACCAGAGGCGTTGTCCTGTGATCGAGGGTTGATTGATCGTGCAACGGATTTTATACGTATGTGCTTCAGGTCGATCAGGGATGATGTGATAGTGAATCGGCGTAGTGTCGGATGTCATTGTTTAATTACTTCAACCTTTACCCAGATTTGATCGTGTTGCGATTCGCGGCTGCGCGTTGAATGGAGTATACCGCTATTGTCATTGGTGCTCTGTGTGGTGCTG
>JANNJI010000206.1:0-8563 GCA_031405795.1 Gammaproteobacteria bacterium | reverse complement strand
TGGCCACGGTCTCCATAATTTTCCCCTGAAATAATGGTCAGCATATTTGTGAAGAGACTGCTGGGGGGGTTCGCTGCTAAATCGAAGTGAGCACATTGTAAACCCTTTTGATGATCCAGGCAAAAAGCAAGGTGCTTCGTGCGGGCCTGCGGAAACGCCTTGACGAGAATACGTACGCGCCCTTTCTGATGCTTTCCCTGCATGATTATCTACTCCCAGATGGATTGGTGTTTTGCCAAGCAGTTCCGCCAGTGCGTCTGCAACTGAACGGCGATGGCACTCTTCGTGATTTTTCTCATAACACATCAATGCGACATTGCCCTTAAGTTCCACGCTGAGCATTTCCAGCAATGCTGATTGTTCGATCAAGTGCCGATCAAACTCACGGAAGAAGCGCGGATAGTTACCGTCCTCGCGTAACCGGTGCCGGATCAACTTGGGCGAACCCAAATGCTTCTCGTGGCGGTAGAATATACCGGCTTCGGTCAAGGCGCCGCTCAGGGCTGTCTTGGAAAATCCCTTGCGTCGCGAGATCGGTAGCTCGCGGACATCCAACAGTACGTCTATCTTGGCCGTCTTGAGCGCACGCATGAAATATTCCAGCGCGGCCCCCTCGTAGCCGATGGTAAAAAGCTTTTTCATCTCATCCTCTGAACTTGCTTGGGTTGTTTAAAAACTGTATTTGAAATGCTAGCAGATTCCAAGGACACGAGAGTGAAAAATGTCTGATTCTAGAACACAAAGCACGCGAATTCATTGATACTACTGCTCAGGCTATTCCGAACCATCGAACCGACGCAGGGGGTAAAACTAAATTCATGCCGCTCTTGATTCATTGCACACAGAAATTGCTGGCGGAAATCCCAAGTCACCTCATGGATTCAACCGCAGCGGGCGAAAGCTGGCACGCCAATTTGCTGCGATTTGATCGTCGCAAGTGCGTGCTGTTCACGCACGACGCGACCTTGTACTCGGTGTTCGTACCGGGATTGAAGAAACCGGAGTTCGAACAACTGGATGAGGTCTTCGGTCAGCGCCTGTTCAAGGCGCTGCTCTGGGACGAGTTTCCCCAAGTACAGATTGAGCGGATGCTGGATGCCGCCCGCTCAATATGTTGCACGCGCTCCAATAATCGTAGTGTGCTCGGCTCGATGAACGACATTCGCTATCATATCGAGGGGGAAGTGGCACACGCGGGTGGACTGGAGGGAGTTGATTTGGCCGATCTGCATCACAGGTTAAACCGCATTCTCTTTAGCGCTATTGGCTACCGGTATCCGGTTGAGCGGCTTCAGGAATGCTTGGCGTAAACCGACACATATATATAGCCAAATTTGCTACACACGCAGCTTCTAACCATTCAGGGACTTGGCTTGACAGGCCGACCAGATAGAATATTCTCTATTCGCGAATTGCGAACAGAGAATATACTGATGATACTCAAACCTCAAGATGTCCTGTTTTTACTTAAGCTTGTCGCCTTAGGGAAAAAAAGCTGGTCTTACAACACCTTAGCAACGGAGCTGGGCATGAGTCCGTCTGAGGTGCATGCGGCGGCGAACCGTGCATTAGCAGCACGGTTAGCCGTCAAGCACGAGGATAAAATCCGCCCGAATATCCGTAATCTCCAGGAGTTTTTACTGTACGGGATACAGTATGTTTTTGTTCCGGAACGTGGTGAGCTTAATCGTGGCATGCCAACGGCGCATGCCGCTCAACCACTGGCGGCACATTTTGTTGCTGATGGTGAGCCACCACCGGTTTGGCCTGATCCAGAGGGTGAGGCGAGGGGGATGGCGTTTTCGCCGTTATATCCGTCGGCCCCGAGCGCCGCAAAGAAAGATCCGCGGCTATATGAGTTATTAGTTCTGGTGGATGGGATTCGGGGTGGTCGCGCCCGTGAAAGGGATGTGGCTGCCAAGGAATTGAAAAAAAAGCTGGATGAATATGGCTAGAGTAAAAAATCCAACCCTCGAGTTATTGGTGCGTGTAGTAGATCGGCTTGGTAAACGATTGTGAGCGTTTTATTGATCCGTGGGTTTATCAGCAGCGATTTTTTGCAAGCGTTTTAAAAACACGCGCATTTCCTTTGCCGCTTGCACATCGCCCTTGGCTTCCGCGATGATTATGCCTTGTTGATAGGCTTGTATCGCCGCGGCATCATCGCCATGGGCAGCAAGGGCCTTGCCGAGTAATTTCCAGGCGGCGGAATAATTTTTGTCGTGTACAACAGCGCGTTGTAAATGTCCCACTGCCTTGGTAAATTCATTGGCCTGTAAATAGGCTTGGCCCAAACCAAAGCGCAACAAGGCGTTGTCCTGACCACTGGCAAGTAATTTCTCAAAGTTATCAATGAGTGACATCGTATTTGTAAAAACCGATCAACGCCGCCAGAAGGCCGGGGTGAACAGCACCAAGATCGTAAACACCTCCAGGCGGCCAACTAACATGGCAAAGGTCAAAATCCATTTGGCAGGTTCACCGATGCCCGCGTAGTTTGCACCCACCGCGCCCAAACCCACGCCGGTATTATTAATGGAGAATGCCGTTGCTGCAAACGCGGTGACTTGATCCATTCCGGTCAGCATCAAGGCCAGCATGATCAGGATAAAACAGGCGGCAAAGGCGGCGACAAAACCCCACACAGATTCAATGACCCGTTCCGGGACCGGTCTGCCGTTGAGTTTGATCACGATGACGGCACTGGGATGAATGGCGCGTAATAATTCACGATGGCCTTGTTTGAGTAATAATAAAAAACGGATGGCCTTGATGCCACCACCGGTGGATCCCGCGCTGGAACCGATAAATCCCGCGAACAATACCAACACGGCAGGGAACATCGGCCAGGAGGCATAATCATGCGTTAACAAACCGGTGGAGGTGGCCACCGATACCGTTTGAAAGGTCGCGTGTAATAACGATTGAAACGGGTCGGTAATCACCTTGGTCATGTATAAATAAATGGCGACGGCAAGTGAGACGACAACAAGGATACTAACGTAGGTTTTAAATTCGCTGTCGGCAAAATAGTGACGCAGACTCCGGTGCCGCCAGGCAACAAAGTGCAACGCAAAGTTAGCGCCGCCCAAAAACATAAATACAATACCGACCAGTGCGATCACGGTGTTGTTACTGAAATGGGCCAATGATGCATCATGCGTTGAAAATCCACCGGTTGAAATCGTCGAGAAGCTATGGCCAATTGCATCAAAGGCGTTCATTCCCGCCAGCCAATAACCAAGCGCACAGGCGATGCTCAAGACAATATAGATATACCATAACGCCTTAGCGGTTTCGGCGATACGCGGGGTGAGTTTGGTGTCTTTCATCGGTCCGGGGGTTTCGGCGCGATATAACTGCATACCACCGATGCCGAGCATTGGCAGGATGGCAACGGCCAGGACGATAACCCCCATGCCGCCCAACCATTGCAACTGCTGGCGATAATACAAAATGGATTTCGGCAATTGATCCAAGCCGGTAATGACGGTTGATCCGGTGGTGGTTAACCCTGAGGCGGTTTCAAAGACCGCGCCCGCCAATGAAATCGTGAGCTGGGGACTGAGTAAAAACGGCAGGGCACCGAACAGACTCAATACGGTCCAGAACAACGCGACGATAAAAAAACCATCACGCAGGCGCAATTCTTTTTTATGATTCTTGACCGGCAGCCAGATCACCAGTCCGGTAATCAAGGTAATCGCAAACGAATCAAAAAACGGTTCCAGTGAATTATCCAGATAAATGATCGAGACGATCATCGGCGGGATATGCGTGGCGCTGAAGATAACCAATAACAGGCCAAGGATGCGTAACGTGACAAGAATATGCATAATATTTAAATAAACATCACATCGACCTGGAACAGACGCTCCACGTCGTTCAGGTGTTTTTTATCAATCACGAATAAAATGACGTGGTCGTCAGATTCAATGATGGTGTCGCGATGGGCAATGAGTACCTCTTTGCCGCGCACGATTGCACCAATGGTAGTCCCCGGCGGCAACTTTAATTCCTCAATGCGCCGACCAACTACTTTAGAAGATTCTTTATCGCCGTGCGCAATGGCTTCAATCGCCTCTGCCGCGCCTCGGCGCAGGGAGTGGGCTCTGACTACATCACCGCGACGGACGTGAGCGAGTAAGCTGCCAATGGTCACCTGCTGTGGCGAGATCGCAATATCGATCTCGCCGCTTTGGATCAGATCGACATACGAGGCGCGGTTGATCAAGGTCATGACCTTGCGTGCACCCATACGTTTGGCGAGGATCGAGGAAAGAATGTTGACCTCGTCGTCGTTGGTCAAGGCGCAATAGACATCCATGTCTTCAATATTTTCTTCGCGCAGTAATTCTTCGTCAGAAACGTCACCGCGCAGGATAATCGTGTTGGTTAATTCTTCAGCCAGTGCCTGGGTGCGCACACTATTGTGATCAATTAATTTGACCTGGTATTTTCCCTCAAGGCGTTTTGCCAGGCGCCGCCCGATATTGCCACCCCCGGCAATCATGATCCGTTTGTAGGGATTATCCAGCCGCCGCAACTCGCTCATCACCGTACGGATATTTTTCTTTGCGACGATAAAAAATACTTCGTCGTCGGCTTCAACGACGGTGTGGCCCTCGGGGATGATGGCGCGATTGCGCCGATAAATGGCGGCGACACGGGTATCGATATTGGGCATGTGCTGCCGCAGTTCGCGCAACTCATGGCCCACCAATGGCCCGCCATAATAGGCGCGAATTGCAACCAGCTGGACCAGGCCGTCAGCGAAATCCAATACCTGCAGTGCGCCAGGATTTTCGATCAAACGAAAAATATTTTCGGTGAGCAACTCTTCGGGACTGATAAACACATCAATCGGTAGTGCCTCTTGAGTAAACAGTTGGGGATATTTGAGGTATTCCGCCGAACGGACCCGGGCGATCTTGGTGGGGGTGTGGAACAGGGTATAAGCAACCTGGCAGGCCACCATATTGGTTTCGTCATTGTCGGTGACGGCGATCAGCATGTCGGCGTCTTCGGCGCCTGCAGCTCGCAACACGTCCGGGTGAGACGCGGGACCAACCACTGTGCGGATGTCCAGGCGGTCCTGCAGGTTTTGTAATTTTTTGGCGTCGACATCAATCAAGGTGATGTCATTGGCTTCACTGGTAAGATTGGCGGCCAGCGTGCTGCCAACGGAACCGGCGCCGAGAATAATAATTTTCATAGTATTTTACGAGTGCGCAAGGCCATGGGTGATCTTATGGTGAAGTATCGTCTTCTTCGAGTTGTTTTGGGTCAATACCTAAGGCACGCAGTTTGCGGTACAAATGGGTACGTTCCAGTCCGATGATCTTAGCAATTTTTCCCACACTTGTACCGTGCTGGCGTAACTGATAGGCCAGATAAGCACGTTCAAATTCTTCGCGGGCCTCGCGCAGGGGCAGATCGTAGGCAATCGGCAGTGGGTGGGGTGGTGCCGGTATGGGCGTGGCGCCCAAGGTATGTTCGACCTCGTCAATACTGATTTCCGGGCCGTTGCCGATGATCAACAGGCGTTGCACCAGGTTGCTGAGTTCACGGACATTACCCGGCCAGGGGTGATTGCGCAGACGATTTTGCGCGGCCAGGGAAAATTTCCGGTACGGCAGTTTGTCCTGGCTGACAAACAGATTGACGTAATAGTTGAGTAATTCCGGGACATCTTCACGGTGTTCGCGTAGCGGCGGGATATGGATCGGCACAATATTGAGCTGATAATACAGATCACTGCGAAACTTACCCTGGCCGATGGCCTGTTCAAGGTGGTAATGGGTTGCGGCGATGATGCGCATGTGTAACATCACCGGTGTGTTACCCCCCACGCGTTGAAACGAGCGTGTTTCCAGCGCGGAATTGAGCTTGGCTTGTGTCGTCATGTCCATGTCGCCGATGTCGCTGAGGAACAAGGTCCCGCCATTAGCCTGTTCCAGCAGACCATAACGCACAGTGTCGCCGTGTTCCGTACCAAATAACTCCTGGATCGCGGTGTCGCTGCGCAGGGCGGCGACATTTACCTCAATAAACGGCCGCTCGCGTTGCGGACTACAGTGATGAACATAACGTGCAAAAATATTCAGGCCGCTGCCGGACTCGCCGTGTAACCATACCCAGGTATCATGCTGCGCAATGCGTTTGATTTGTTCACGCAGTCGTTGCATCACGGCAGTTTTGCCGATGGGTTCCGCCGGGATAGGCGTGAGTCGATGTAATTGCAAATTTTCACGGCGGAGTTGATCTGTTTTTAATGCGTGATCAATCGTCAGTAATAATTTTGCCAGTGACAGGGGTTTTTCAATGAAGTCATACGCACCCAAACGTGTCGCCTCAACGGCGGTCTCTACAGTGCCGTGACCTGACATCATGATCACCGGCATTGGCAGGCCGTGTTCGGCCTCGCCCCATTCCTTTAATAAAGTGATGCCGTCGATGTCGGGCATCCAGATATCCAGCAATACCAGGTCGGGGCGGCGGCTGCGATGCGCTTCGCGCGCGCTGGCGGCGTCCTGTGCAACGGCGACCTCGTATCCTTCATCCTGTAGAATTTCCTGCAACAAGTGGCGGATATCGGGCTCGTCATCCACCACCAGAATATAAGGCGCGTGTGGCACCGCTGTGGTTATTTCTTTGTGTTGCGTTTCAGGCAGCGGCATGGGGATTTCCAATCTGGTTAACGGGTGTCAGTGGGGGCAGTTTATTCATTTCTTTATTGACCGGTAAACGAATCATCATACATGCACCACCGTTCTCGCTATTTTCCGCCCAGATCATGCCACCGTGTTCCTCGACAATTTTTTTGACGATGGCCAGGCCCAAGCCGGTGCCTTTGGGTTTGGTGGTGACGTAGGGTTCAAAGATTTGTCCCACCAGTGCATCAGGTATACCGGGGCCATTATCCTGCACACGTAATTCCACAAAGCGACACGCCTCTTTTTCCATGCAGCGGGTGCTGATTTGCAACTGCGCGTTATTTTTTTGCGCCACTGCCTCCAGCGCATTTTTGATCAGGTTATGCAGTAATTGCCGTAAGCGGCCATCGTCTGCTTCAATGGATGGCATTGTTGTATCAAGCTGGAGTTGTATTTGACAAGCCCAGGTTTCATTACTGTATAACTCAACGACTTCTTTAATGATAGCGTTAAGGTTGGTGGGTTCTAATTGTAAATTCGGCATGCGTGCATAATCAGAAAAGGCCTTGATCATTTCCTTGAGCGTTTCCACCTGCTGCACAATGGTATGGGTGGATTTATCCAGCACCTCACGATCCTTTTCATCCATTTTATCCAGGAACTTATGCCGCAGGCGTTCGGCACAGAGTTGAATAGGCGTTAAGGGATTTTTAATTTCGTGGGCAAGACGCCGCGCAACCTCGCCCCAAGCCGCATTACGTTGGGCCTGGATCAAATTAGTAATATCATCAAAGACGACGACGTATCCACCCGGTTTATCATTCGTGCCGGGTAAAGTACTGCCACGGCAGAGCAGAACCAGTCGGCCACCCGGATTAAAAAGCGTGAGTTCTTCGCGCCATTCGGCTTCCTGGTTGTCCAGATGGGCGAAGATCATGTCGATGAATAATAATGTCGGCGGTATTTCATGGGAGAGCTTGTTGAGGGAGAAGCCTTCATATTGTTGCAAATTAACGCCGAGTATCTGGCAAGCAGCGGTGTTGGCGGTATGCAGGCGACGATCCGGATCCATGGTGATGACCCCGGATGATAGATGGGTCAGCACCACCTCCAGATACGCGTGTTGTTCCCCTAATTGTTGTTGACTACGTTTGGCCTCATCGGTCACCAAAGCAATTTTCTGCGTCATGTCATTAAAAGAGCGAACCAGAAACCCCAGCTCATCTTTGCCGGGCAAGGGCAGGCGCGTGGCATAGTTACCTTGCGCCACGGCGCGTGTCCCCTCAGCTAAATCCGCAATGGGCTGCACCAGACGGCGGGCAAAATAAAACGCCATCCAGATCGACATCAGTAATGCCAGCAGCAGGATCAATGACAGGGTCAGGATAAAAGAGGTCTTGAGTGGTTTGCGCAGGTAAAGCAATTCACGATAACCTGAAAAGGCTTCTTGCACGCTCACCGCCAGCGCAGTGATACGTTTGGTGACGGGAAATAATCCTTGCAGTATACGTGCCTCACCGACTGGGTCGGCGCTTGGGATCAGGATTGCCACGCGAATAAACAAACCGCCGTCCTGTGTCGGCACTAGGCCCACTTGCTGACGTTCCTGGCGTAAGCGCGTTCGCGAGGATTCATCCAGGCGGGTAGGTAATAATTTGCTGTCTTCTTCGCTGCTGGACGCAATGATGCGCCCGTGCTGACCAAACAGGGTTAACTCATTGGCATCCAGCGACATACGTAAATCATGCAAGGCAAATCCGGCAGATTCACCCAAATTTTCGCGCAGGCGGTAGGATGGATTATCGTGTAACGCCTTGCTGACGTTTGACTCGGGATCGTTCAAATCACCGAACATGCGCGCTCCAGTAGGGCAGACAACTACACAAGCAGGAGTTGCATCTCGATCG
>JANNJI010000205.1:0-2875 GCA_031405795.1 Gammaproteobacteria bacterium | reverse complement strand
CGATCGCTGAGATACTGTATCTCAACGATGAAATCCGCGAATTGATCGCCGCCGACGAACCAATCCGCCGCATCAAAGATGCAGCCTTCCGCAATGGCACCCGCTTATTACGCGACAGTGCCCTGGATCTGGTGCGCCAGGGTGAAACGACCTTAGAGGAGATTAACCGTGTCACCATTGTGGCGTGATCAGATCCGCATCGCCATCGCACCGCAACAAGTTACCCTGTTGCGGCTTGCACGTGGCTGGACGCCGCGTATCGCCGAGAAACGCGTGATTGCTTGTGACGCCGGTGCGCCGGGAGAACCGCTATGGCGCAATGCGTTAGACACATTAGCCTCCGTACTACCGGAATTTGCCAGGAATAAAAGCGAGGTAATCGTCATTATATCTAACCACTTTGTGCGTTATGGATTGATTCCCTACAGCGATCAGCTCAGCAGCAAGCAAGAAGACGCCGCCTTGGTGCGTCATCACTTCACGCATATTTACGGCAATGCCGCTGATCAATGGGCGCTGCGTTTGAGTGACGATGGTCGCAGTGTTAGTCGCGTTGCCAGCGCCATCGATCAAAATTTATTGGACACGCTGAACACCGTTTTTCAACCCGGAAAATTAAACCTGAGCTCAGTGCAACCCTATCTCATGGCCGCCTACAATCAATGGCGTCATCGTTTTGCCGACGCGGCCTTGTTCGCCTTGATTGAACAAGGACGGCTTTGCCTCGCCACTTTCCAGCAACACCAGTGGCATTCGATCAGGACCGTAAAGATTAGCGACGATTGGTATGGCGAATTGGCATCGTTGCTGAATCGGGAAAAACTGTTGTCCGGGATTGACGCGGCCACGGCCAACCGCATTCCGGTATTCATCATTGCGCCCGATCAAGTCGAATTGAATCAAGCACAACAGCAGGAACACGCCATCCAACTGTTACAGCCAAAACTTGGCGCCGGGACCACCGATGCCTCGTATTTCATGGCGATGGCCGGGTGATAAAAATGCACGCGCTCATGCTGGACTATCAAATTACCCATCGTACATCGACATGGTCGGAAAAAGGTTTATTGCTCAGTGGTCTGGCTGCACTACTTTTGGTGGGGATTCATTATTTAACGGTTGCCGCCGACATCACTGAACTGGAAACAGAACAAGCGGCCGTTGCACATACAGCAAAATCTCCTGTTACCGATACGCGGCTGGCCTCGCTCACTGCACAACAATTACGGGCCGAGATCAATCAGGCCAACACGGTATTGGTGCGTCTGGGTTTGCCATGGGAAGCCTTGTTCCGTGACATCGAGTCATCGCAACGCAGCCGCGTGGCACTGTTGTCAATTGAGCCCAATGCCGACAAGCACACGGTAAAAATCACCGGCGAGGCAAAGGATTTAGCCGCCATGCTCAGTTACATCCAGTTTTTACAACAAAAAGAATCGCTCAGTGGCGTCTATCTGCAAAACCATCACGTCGAACAACGGGTAGCGGAAAAACCAGTTCGCTTTACGCTGAATTCCACCTGGGTGATCAAACCATGAAGCGTATAACATTTAAATTACAACACCAACTGACGTCGCTGAATGTGGGTCGCCTGCGCACAGAGTTGAAACGACGGCTGCACCATTTGAGTCGCGAAGGAAGGCTTGGCCTGGGATTGATGGTACTGGGTCTGGGTTTTTATCTGGCGGTAGTACAACCTGCACAACAGCAACTGACGCAGCTGCAGGACGACGTAGTGTCGCAGCAAAAAAAGATCCGTACCGCCGCAAAAAGCCTCCAGGCAACCCAGGACCCGCCCGCCGAACAATTGATCGCCTATTACAAATTCTTTCCTGCACAAACCACCGCGCCGCTGTGGCTGGAAAAAATTTACCGGGCGGCACGAAATCAGGGCATCCAGCTCGAACAAGGCGAATACCACGCAGCCCGCGAAAAATCAGCCCGGCTCCTGCATTATCAGGTTACCTTGCCGGTTAAAGGCAGTTATTTACAGTTGCGCAAGTTTCTCGCCACCGTATTAACCGAGGTGCCGATTGCCTCTTTGGATAACATCAGTTTTGAACGACAGAAGATCGGCGATCAGGCGATCGAAGCCAGGATAAAACTCACTTTGTATTTGGATCAACAATCATGATAGTTCGACGCAATTTATATTCGCCATTATACGGCCACAGTCTCGCTATTTCTCTGGCGATCTCGACGCTGGCTCAGGCGTTACCCGATGACACGACGGGCGCAGGTCTTGCCCAGCCCACGGCACGCAAACAGGCCGCCGCCAGCGCCAACCTCGATAACATTCAATTGGAAAAATTAAACCGTTCACCTAGCAAAGACAAAAAAGTGAACGCCTTCCCCGCCAAATCCTGGTATGTGCCACCGCCAGCGCCGCCACCTGCCCCGCCGCCAGCACCGAGTGCGCCGCCGCTGCCGTACACCTTTATAGGAAAATTTTTGGAACCACAAGGCAAGCTCACGATCTTTCTCACCAATGGCGACAAAGTGCATTTGGTCAGCGCAGGCGAAACGATTGACAACACCTATTCGGTGGATGGCGTTGAGAACGGCAAATTAACACTCACCTATTTGCCATTGCAGATTAAGCAATACATAAACCTAGGAGAAACACCTTGAATTACCAACATCACTACCTGTCGCCGCCGGGCAATAAAAAGGCTACAGCCACCTTTACGCGTTATTTACTGGCAGCAACCATTGTCAGTTTAACCCTGTTTGGTTGTGCCGCGGATCGTATGCACAAGGAAGGCATCGAACTGATGAATCAGGGGCAGGTCGAAGAGGGTTTGGATAAACTCAAAGAAGCTATCAAGAATGATCCGGACAATCTCACTTATCGCGCCGATCTGATCCAAAAACG
>JANNJI010000204.1:0-1986 GCA_031405795.1 Gammaproteobacteria bacterium | reverse complement strand
AGGTTGCCGCCAGCCGCGTCTTGCCCACACCGGACATGCCCAGCAAGGTGATGGATTTATGCTCCCACTGGCGGAATTCTTCAATCGTAAACTTCACACCATTGCTCCAAACAAATTGTGATGCCGGGTATTGTAGGGTGGATTGCTGGAATTTGTAAGATGCGGGGCGTGGGCTTAAGTGAAATTGACTCGATATAGGCTGGTTATTTTACTGGTACTCAGGTATGTTCTAAATTATTGTCGGGCTTCAGCCCGACAAATCAGCTGCTTCAATGTTTACCGTTGCAGTCTGCCACTGTCACGTAAACCGGAACGTCAATAAACCAGGAAATCCCTATGGATAGTTTATTACACGCCTTCGCCGTCCTTTTCATCGTCGTTGATCCCATCGGCGTAGCCTGGTTGTTCGCCGCCTTGACCCACAACAAGGATCACGCCGCGCAACGTCGCATCGCGTTGCGCGGCGTGATCCTCGCCGGGGTGATCCTGATTGGTTTTTATTTTGTCGGCGATGGCTTACTCAAATGGATGGGCATCAGTTTACCCGCCTTCAAGATTGCCGGTGGTTCACTGTTATTTTTGTTGTCCATCGATATGGTGTTTGCGCGTCACTCTGGTCTGCGTTCCACCACGGCACAAGAACAACACGAGGCGGAAAACAAACAGGACATCTCGGTTTTCCCGCTGGCCTTTCCCTTAATTGCCGGCCCCGGTGCATTGACCACCGTGTTATTAATGGCCAGCGCCCAAAGCCCAAGTGTGTCATCGTGGGGATTATTGTTGATTTTGCTGGCCGTGTTAGTGGCGACCTTTCTTATATTATTACTTGCCACCTATATCGTCCGCGCCTTAGGCGAAACCGGCGCCAATGTGATAAGCCGTATCCTGGGTGTTATCCTGGCGGCACTGGCCGTGCAATATATGATTGATGGGCTGCGGCAGAGTTTTTTTGCGGGGAGTTAGGAAGTTTCTAACAGGCTGCTAATACATCAAGCCCGACCTGCCATATATACATCAGAGCTACATTGCTTGCGTATTGTCGGTGGTTTGGTAATTGACGTTTTGGTGTTTGCGCAGGATGCGGTTGCGGGCTTCCCACAGTTCGGCGTCGCTGAGTGTTTGTAATGGGGTGAGTTGGGTATGTTCGCTGATCGCCACCGCAATGCCATCACGATAAACAATGCGGGTGGAGGCTTTGGCGGCGATGCGGTCGCTGGGGGTGAGGATGCCGGTGAGGTTTAAGGGATCAACAGCGCTGATGACAATGAGTTGTTGGTTGTGTGGGCGCAGGCGTAGTTGGCGTAGTGCGTTCATCGCCGCAGGCAGTGCATATTGTTCGCCACTCATGCCGCTGACAAAACGGCCGCCATGGATCTCGTCGCGTGCCTCCAAACGGCGGAATTCATACAACAGGTCACGCCACGGTGGTAAATTGGTTTCACGTTCCAACAATTTTCGAAACACCACACCATAACGTTGCAACAACACGTGGGCAATGTGCGCGACGGCAGTAGTAGGTTCGTTATTGCCGCGTTTTATTATCGACCAGCGGCCCGCATCGTCCATCTGGCCGACACCGATGCGACGTGTCCCGGCATTGGCGAATTTGCGCCAGCGCGGATGATTGCGGGTGAACAAGGCGCGTAGACCAATAAAATTATCAGCAGTGACGTGGGCATTAGCGACCAACTCCGCCAAGGTATTTTCCAGTTGACTGCGCAACAACTTGCTTTCTGCTAATAACTCATCAAAGAACATCGCGCCGCCGCGATGTAACAGCGCCATTACATTCTGTGCCGCGCCGCTGATCTCCGGCGTGATCGTCGGCATCCAGGCCTGCCAGTGGGATAAATGACGACGGATAAAAAACGCAATCGGCGTGGTGCGCAACACTGTGCTCTTGCGGGTGGTAGTATTGTTATTCAACACGCGTTGCCAATATAACCGGCCACTGTTGCAAAGTTGATCTAAATCCGTGCTGTGATA
>JANNJI010000203.1:0-1410 GCA_031405795.1 Gammaproteobacteria bacterium | reverse complement strand
CCGCAATCCACCAACATGCGCCACTTTTAGCTCGTCAGGGTTTACAGGCAACAATCCATTTTTTCCAAGAAATAAATTGGCGGCTTTCAATGCATAATCCGTAGTTGGAAGTTTCGGTACAAAGTCACCTAAATAGCGATTGAAGTTACGATTAAAGCTTAAATCACCAGTTACAACATTGTGCTCAAAGGTTGTATTAACATCCCTGTCTGATACGTAGCGAACAATATTTGTTTCTGGAATTACTAATAGAAACGATGGCTCCGCCGACAAAAATTGCTTCATATAAGACTTTGAAGTATCTAACGTTGCTGGTTCTGTTTTTTGAAAACTATAGACAACCAGATTTGAAGTGTCGATTGCAGCTTCTGCATTGCCAGAGATCAATCCCGCGTTAAATGTAACGGCGATTACCAACGAAAGTAATTTTTGAATGTTCATAATTATGCTCCTAAATTTAATAATTAATATTGCCACCAGGTAACCATACCAGCCGTGCCGCCTGCAGGATCTGCGGCATAAGCGCCAAGCCGATCATTTTGCGTCGACGAGTACATCACAGCGCTGGCGAGCCCCGGGTATGGCGATCCATCAGAATTGGTTGGATTAAAAATCCAATAACGTTCTTCGTTGACGGCTGCAAACCACGACTGCCACACGCCACCGTTGGCTTTTAATTTGTGTGCATAATTATTGGGAATGCCATTGTCTGAATTACTCAAAGTGTGGAAGCCAACGAGTTGATGCAAACCTTGGAACATGGGCGAGTAAGGTGTCCACCAATTTGCATTTTCTGGTGCAGACGCTACGGTGTAACAAGATTCTATAATTAAAAATTCCAAGTCGCCGTTATTGGCTAAATCACCGTAAGCAGGTACATAACGCAAATCAACACCTTCACCCAAGGCTTGGTTGGTTTCAATGTAGAAGTAATTTCCGTGCCCGGCAACATAGGACAAATCCATTTTGTCTACATAGCTTTGATGTGCGCCTTCAAACATAAATGGTTCCGCGTAGTAGTATTGAACTTCTTTATAGCGATTTCCGCCAATGGTTTCCCAATTTTGGAAATTTTTTACAAAATTCCAAACGTTTCGTACGAAACGGCTTTCAGCTTTATCGACATATCCGCCAATTTCACGATCAGCTGCGTGTGAAAAATGTATGGGGGTGGTACAGAATGAAATTAAACATAATACTTTCAACATATTCCTTGGATTGATAAACATGAAAATACTCCTGGTAAGGTTAATTGTATGAATACTGAATTTAGCGAGTAATATTAAATTCACTAAAAGACTGGTTTTGGCGTTTTTCTGAAATATATAAGACTAACCTCCTTGATAAAGTAATGACTTTGTGGGAAATAACAGAGCGACAGTATTTCTTTTTTTGCTTAATCAACAAAAT
>JANNJI010000202.1:0-3269 GCA_031405795.1 Gammaproteobacteria bacterium | reverse complement strand
GTTGTTCGGCAGTGTGACACTCCCGGGTGCGAGTTCAATTACATCACTCAAACCGTCCTGATCGTAATCAGATGTATCATTGTGGGTAATCAGCGTTTGATAATCGTTGTACGTTTGCGAGCGACTTGTTGTATTGTTGGTGCTGGTCACTGACAGACGCACGGTATAGGCGCCTGCCGGAAGTGATGAGGTGTTCCAACCACCGAAGCTCATGTTGCGTTGACCACCACGGCCGCTCAGACCTGTGCTTTGCCAGGTGCCTTGTTGGTCACAGATATAAAAATCCTGACCAGCGCAATAACTGAGGGCGTAGCTGGTGGTGACCCGCGACGGATCCGTACCATTCACAGCACTACCCTTGAGCTGAATCGAATTTTGCGCATAGACAAATTTATTGCTGGACGAGGGAGTGAGATAATCCAGCTTGACAGCGATGGGTGAATAGAGTGGATCACCATAAAGCATACCGCTGTTGTGAACTTCCGCAAACCACACGGCATCCCCCAACGGCAAGCCGCGCAGGAAATAAATCATGGTTTCCAATGGATGGGTCGAGAAGGAATGTCCGCCGGATTCATGGTGACTCATGCTACCCCAGAAGGCCACGCCATTGAGACGACTCAGATAATTGGCGGCGTGATCCCCCGTGGTCACCTCTTTATGACCCTGTGTAAAACTGCTGTTAACCAGCGGAATCGGTACATCGCCAGCGGGTGTGATCAATGCCAGGCTGAAATCATCGAGGCCAATTGCGCCGCTGAATTGCGCGTTGCTCGTGATATTCAACGTAATGTTGCGATAGGTACCGTCCCAATTCGGATTATGTTCTGTGTCCGCATGATTAACTGTGAGTATGGCTGTGGCATCCAGCCACTCCGTCGTCCCGGCTGCAATGGTGGGTGTCGCATTGATGCGGTCATAGGTGACGACCTTACCCGTGGCAAGTTCGGTTAGATTCAGGTACATCGGTATCACTATCGAGCGGCTCAGGTTCTCAGCTTTGTATTTAAAACGTACGCGATACTGATTTGGTGTGGCTGGAACCGAGGTCTGAGTGGTCGCAGAGGAATAGCTTTGAGTGAAGTAGATAAAAAACGGCGATTTACAAAGGGTAGCCGGTGTTTGGCTCAAATCATAGTTGGCATAACAAAGCGGTTGATCGATTTCATCGGTATTGCGAAACCATAAACTGAAATTGTCGTTTGCTCCACTATCGGTACGCACTTCAGCAGCAATCTGGCGGAAATTAGAAGCACCGCCGGTTTGCCAGCCAGTTGGTGCAATATGCAGGAATGACACCGGGTAGGACTGGTAGTTGTAACCGATAAAACCATCGGCGACGCCCATGCAACGGGTGTCGATCTCTTTGTACACATCAACCGAGGCAGCACGGCAGGCAGTCTGTTCCGCTAATGGCAGACTTTCGCATAAGGTATTGCTGCACGTGGCGTTACGACGCCAATTCGAAAAAGAGTTGAATGATCCACCACCTGCCGCTTGTCCATCAAGATGCCCCATATAAAATAAACTGTCATCGACGATTGGTTGGCGCGAAGAGGCAAAGCCGGGAGGGGCATCATTCGTGCCGAAGCTCGCCGTATTGGGCGATACACTAACCTTTACTGTGCATTGCTGCGGAGTTTTACCGGTTGCGGCATTTTTTTGCAGATAGTGACTGGTATTTGTGTAGTCATAACATTCGGGCAAGGTTTCATTGAACATCCCAAACTGGTAGCGCCACGGATCCGTACCGCCACTATATATACGCGAACTGCCCGCGTTGTAATTCTTCCAAGCCATGCCGGAGCTTGCGTTATACAGTGCCTGACTTGAGTGCGTGTAGACTTTGCCGAAGATGCCGTTGGCTTCGGCGGAGAGGGTACGATCAATCAGTGCTTTTGCTGTGTCCACGGTGATACCATCGATTCGACCCAGGATCATTTCACGATCCAGTGCTGGATTGACAACACGCATACCGCGACCATCATCGAATGCACGCGCACGTAAGTTGGATGGTGCTGAAAATACAATATCCGTCGTATAGTAATTCAATAGCCAGAACTTGAGGTAATTGTCGACGACTGTTGCTTCACCACCAAATGGCGAGCCGTCAACGGTCATGCGTGAGGGGACACCTTTGGTCGTAACGACATAACGAATACGTGTGTTCTGACTGACCTGATTGATCACGTCCGGGCAATAGTAAGGTGATTCATAACCACTGCAGGTTGCAAGTGTGAGGGTGGGGTTTTCCTGTGCAATGCGCTGTTGCAGGTTTTTCAGTATCTGATCTCGTAATTGTTTGAACTCTGTCCAGGTAATGTAAAAAGCGGCTGGCGCATTTACATGCAGAATATTATTTTGCCCCAAACCGCGCCGTTCAGAAAAATACCTGCCCACTTCACAGGAGTCGCGTGAATTATTATTAACAATGACCAGGACATCGTCGCGCGCCCCTGTGGATGGCAGGTTTTGTTCGCATGCAACAACATCCAGCGCATGGATAGACAGTAATACAAGCAGAATTTTTGAAAATAACCTATGCATGGTCTTCTCCTTAAAATCCAAAACTAATCAGACGCCGTGTTTTTCCCTAGATTATTGCTACATTGTGAAGCTTAGATGACAACATGTAAATTTATATTTAAGGAATCGCCGAATAATCCATTATTTTTTTGTGCTTTCCTGAAGGGATACTTAGAAAATGAAATTGCAACCCCATTAGTTGGGTATTTATCGACCGCATAGTGCAAATTGAGATCGTTTTCATGTCATTTTCCGTATCGCGAATGTATTACAACTGAGCTGTGGTAAAAATCCTATCGTTGCATCAAGTCAAGCGGACCATAGCAGAGCTGCGCCGTATTTGCCCTGACTCTGCAATCAGACACCGTCAATTACTGTTTTCAGCAATACGCCATAACACGCCCGACGGATCAAGCAAAACGAAATCGCGCATGCGCCACGGCCTTTGTTCCGGCGGCAGGATTCTTACCCCGTATTTTTCTGCAATGTTACTTTCTTGAATCTTTGCCCACCAAGCATCAACACTTTCCACCAAGAGGTGCAACATTAAATTCTCCGCCAGCTCTTTGTTGTAAAAATTCTGTAAAAGAAAACTCACATTCTCATGGTGAAAATAGGCAATGCCGTCGGCCAACAACCGCAAAAAATACGTGCCTGCGGATAGCTAAAGTACTAAAAATCAGAGCGTGGCGCGCCTACCTCTAAAGGAATATTTACAATTGAGGTTAATATCTTGACAATGA
>JANNJI010000201.1:0-1631 GCA_031405795.1 Gammaproteobacteria bacterium | reverse complement strand
ACCACGGTGTGGGATCCTTCGGATCGAGTTCTTTGGCCATCGCAAATTGATCGGCGTCGATGCGGGAGCGTTTTTCTTCGAAATAGGCCTTGCCTAAGTAACTGCGGATTAAGGCGTTGTTGGGGTCGAGCATCGCGGCGATTTCGATTTCGCGTCGGCCCTCGGCCAGATTGTTCTTGCGGATCTTTGCCAGGCCCAAACCAAGATGCGGCAGTGGATCGGCTTGATCTAATACGATGGCTTGTTCAAAGGTGCGCGTGGCAAGGTCGATGTCGATGCGGGTCAGGTACGCAAAACCCAGGATGGTTTGTGCACGGGCCTGTTGCGCATCGCGTTGCGCGGCGCGTTGTGCGGATGCCAATGCGTCGTTGAGATAACCGCGCGAGAGTTGCAATTCAGCGAGGCGGGCAAACGCCAGCGCATTGTTGGGTTCTATCACAGTGGCACGCGCAGCGCTGCGGGTGGCGGCGTCAAGATCAAACTGGGCCTGCTGTGCGTACGACAGTGCGATGTGGGTTGCGGCGATATCCGGTGATTGTTTTACAGCGTCATCGGCCAGTTGCAGGGCGAGGGCCTTGTCGTTTTGCACCACGGCGATGATGGCCTCTAACGCCTTGGCCTTGCCCGATGCCGACTGTTCGCCGGGTAATTGTTTGAGTTGCTGGCGGGCTTCGTCGACGCGGCCGCGATAAAGTAAATCAGCGGCAGGCGCGAGCGGATCGGTGCCAGTGAAGATGGGTGGATAATACAAGGCCCACTGCACGGCATCGCGTGGTTTGGCGAGCAGGATTTTTTGCGGTGCGCCACCGGCTACGGCTTGCGCGGTTTCATTATGGGTAATGCGTACGTCACCGGCGGCGTTTTGCGCCAGCACGGTGCCTTCAAATACTGTCACGGTGGTCTTGTTGTCGCTGACCGCAACAACAAACTCGGTGCCTTCAATCGCGGCGTTCACGTACGGTGTCGTGACTTTCAAACTGTGCGGCACGCGGCTGATGAAATGCACAAAGCCCGTGATTATCTCCAGCAGCGATGGACTTTCTTTGTGAACGGTGGTGAGGGTGATGGCGGAGTTTTGATCCAGCCGCAACAGGGTTTCATTGGAGAGAACAACAGCGGCGCGGCTGTTCTCGCCGACCCGCAGGCTGTCACCGCTGCAATAGATGGCGTTCAGCATGACCGGTTGCCAGTGGGTCGTGGTACCGCGTTTGGCTTCAACCTTGCCTTGGATCGACACCACCTTGGCATCCCAGGGATCGCACGCAGCAGGCATATCAGCACCGGCGACAGTCGGCACCCACCCGGTTAATAACACTCCCGTCCAAACAAATTTACGGATAAACATCCCGTTTGCAACTCCGCCTAATTTAAATTTAATTATTTGTTTTAGGAAACTGTCGAGTATTAGCAGTTCCTTCTATTCTTTTGCGCCGTGGTCACGACGCATGGATTGCGGCGATTATAACTATTTTATATGAAAAGTATTGGCATTTATCACTGCATACCCTGGGGAATATTCACATCACGTGGATGATTACATTTTTGTTAAGCCGATGGTGCCATCCCAGTCCGCAGGAGGGTGAGCAAGATACTGTTGGCATAGATCAATGTAGTAACGCGAGGGGCCATCC
>JANNJI010000200.1:0-5709 GCA_031405795.1 Gammaproteobacteria bacterium | reverse complement strand
CAAATTCAGCTGGTATAGACGCCCATCTTTAGCTTTATAGGGCAAAGTGACACTTTGCGCTTTGATCGTGATGCCACGCTCTTTTTCGATATCCATGGAATCCAGGACCTGCGCAGACATTTCCCGTGCAGATAAACCACCGCACATCTGGATAAAACGGTCCGCCAGGGTGGATTTACCATGATCGATATGGGCGATAATTGAAAAATTACGAATATGCGACAAATCGCTCACAACCACTCCTGAACAGACACAATAGAAAAAAGGCGCCACAGCGCCTCAACCGGAGCGGCATTCTAGCGGATTTTAGCCTGAGCTTAAATATCTAAGTAACGATTGGCGGTCAAGTTCATAGTGACAAAGCTCGCCATATGTACCAGTGAGTACAGGCACCTTGCCACCGAAGTCCCGGTGAAAATCCGGATTGCTGTCCACGTCCACCAGGATTAGTGTGTGTGGTTGATCTGCGATCAATTCTTGTAACTGGGCAAGAAAATCCTCACACAAGTGACAGTCCTGGCGATAATACAGCGTCAGAAGCGCCATTAGTCATTCGGGACCTTCACTGGCAGATACATCGGTGAGCGACGCCGCTGGATTAATATAGGGATGACTGTACCCTTGGGTAATGCCGATATCAGTTCACTGAAATGCGCTGTGTTTTTCACGTCCTGATTATTTATTTTCAGGATGACATCACCACGGCGTACGCCGGCATCAAAGGCTGGACCATTATCAATTTTACTAACGACGACACCACCCTTTTTAATCTCTTCACTTTGTCGTTGTTCTGGGCTGAGTTCATCCGCAACCAAACCAAGACGATTGCTCTCTACAGATTTCTCATCTGCACGCGCTTCGATTTTATCTTCTGCGGGCAATTCGGCGATTTTAACCGTCAAGTTAGCCGATTTGCCGTCCCGAACAATTTTGACTTTGGTCTTTTTGCCAATCGGTGTGCTACCCACCGCCAGTGGTAAATCCGATGAGCTACTGATAGCCTTACCATCGAATTCAATCACCACATCACCGACCTTAAAACCGGCCTTCTCTGCGGGTGAGTCTTCGATCACTTTTAGCACCGCCGCACCCATGGGTTTTTCCAGGCCAAACGATTCTGCCAGTTCGCGATTTACATCCTGAATAAGGATACCCAGCCAGCCACGTGAAACTTTACCCTTGTCTTTTAATTGTTTAACCACATCCATCGCGATATTAACGGGAATAGCAAATGACAAGCCCATAAAACCACCAGAACGTGTGTAAATTTGCGAATTAATCCCAATCACTTCGCCATCAAGGTTAAACAACGGGCCACCCGAATTACCGGGGTTTATTGCCACATCAGTTTGAATGAAGGGCACATAGTTTTCACTCGGTAAATTACGGCCAATCGCGCTGACGACACCCACCGAAACAGAATGATCAAATCCGAACGGTGAACCAATAGCCATTACCCATTCGCCTACTTTCGTGGTTTCTGAGTTGCCTAATTTTAAAATGGGTAAATTCGTTGCATCGATTTTTAATAAGGCAACATCACTGCGTTGATCACCGCCAATAACCTTGGCCTTCAATTCACGACGGTCGCTGAGGCGAACTATAATTTCCGACGCATCGCGGATGACATGATAGTTCGTAATAATATAACCGCTTGCATCAATAATAAAACCAGAACCCAACGATTGTGACTTATGTTCTTCGGGACGACCATTTTCATCCCCAAAAAAATGACGGAAAAAATCATTAAATGGCGAGTCTTCCGGAAGGTCAGGCATTTCTTTGCCTGGGCCAGGTGGTACCGGAAGACGGCGCGGTTTGATTTTTTGTGTCGTACTGATATTGACAACCGAAGGACTGACTTTTTGCACAAGTTCGGTAAAATCGGGGAGGTTCGCTGCATTTACAGTGCTTGCGATCAATAGGATCAATGTCGCCACCACCATGCCCAACAACAACGGGTTGATTGATTTTTTTACCAGCTGCATCTTAGTCAAAACTCCTTTGTGATACTCTGCAAAATATTAACATGCGGTGACACCGTTATGCTACGACGGACAATCACAGGTTGATAGTCGGAATTAAATTTTACCCGATGATGAAACCACCGTATCAGACCCCAGGCAACGCCAAGTCCTGTCACTGCAAATAAAATCAAGACCGCTTCTGCGGCGGCAGGATACCAGCGTGATAATAACCACTGTCCGGCCAGTACAAACACTATCATGCTGACAAGTGGCAAAATATACATCATCAATGAGGACTTAACCAGCGCGTCCTCTTTTAAGCCAACGATCACTTGATCGCCCACCTGCGCATCAATCTGATTTAAAACACGCATATCCTGCATTTTTCTCTCAAACCAACGTGCTACTGTTGATGTCCCACAGCCTTTCTGTACGGCACATTGGCCACACGTCGACCGGCGTTCAGTCTTAACCCAGGCATAATGATCATCAACTCGCACCACCACAGCGGATTCTTCAATCATGCGGTTTTTCTGCTTTATCATAATAAACAGACTCACTGATCATTTTAACCGTAGCCTGCGGTACCTCGCCTACCGCTAAAATGTGATATTTGTCAAAGCTCCGTCCATAGGCATTAACGACACCTACACGAGACGCGCCATTAATTTTTTTTGATTTGCCAGTTAACGGCTCGACAAAAATGGATACGGATGCCAGACCATCAGTATAAACAATGTGATCCGCATAAATTTGCGAATTCGGTAATCGATGTTGACGGTGAATATCAATAATAAACCCAGCAGGCATGGAACGCACCGCCCAGCCACCCTCAACTTCTGCGTTGGAGGCAACGTCGTCGGTTTCTATCCATTTAAAATCTTTACTTGCAATGCCGGGCTCAAGCATTTCGTCAGGAATATTGTCTTTATACTCAATTGCAGTAAACATAAATAACTCAAGTACACGGTTTCGCTCATCAAAAGACTGTTTCTTTAACAATAAACCAGTTTTACTATCTACCCAGAGGCGATAACCATAACGATATTTATCTTTTGGTTTGATAATGATTTTTTGCGCCGATCGACCAGCAACATGTTCCTGTTTACCCAGGGTAAAACTATAGGTACCAATTAAATCATCGATATCAACGGGAAATTCAGGAGGGAACTCGAATTCGGGCCGACCTTTTTGAACCACGACGGAATGGATATCCGGCAAAATAGCAATCACACGCCCCTTGTCACGAACAACTTCACGACCAATTGCATCTTGGGCCACTAACCGTTCACGCTCCCCATTCTGATCATCGACCGCATGGACGATACGCATGGCAGTGAGTTGTTTTCCCTGTTGATAAACAAATGTACCAATATAATTGATTGAATGTGCCGCAGAGTGCATTTTCTCCAGCCACTCCTCCACCTGTTTGGAATCGTCGGCGAATAGCCAGGCCGGTGTCAGGAATAAAGCAACAAACAATACAATCCGCGATGGTGTCATTTATTCAACTCGTTCCGCACCCGCTTGTTGTGCCGGTTCATAACTCACGAGACGCGTATAAGGCAACATACCTTGCATTTTGGTGCTTGCGGAGTATTCATTATGATTGACTATATAGTCGCTTAAGGTCTGCTCAACCTCTGCGGTGGCCTGCGGAGGTTGTCCATTGGAAGTGATTTCAAAAATGTTGCCATTATCGCCCGTTATCGAAATGGTTTGAGTGAACCATAACGCCATGATCAATACCACACTTGCCGCTGCTGCCCAGCCGAGCGCGTGACTGGCCGGTTTTTTATTGTGACGTTTGTTTAGCGGCATAAGCAACACCGGTTCCTGTTCTAATGCAGCGGCAACGCGCGCAGCGAGAACCGAGGCCCCTGGCAAGTACCGATGGTGCAGCGAATCACGTATCGCATGATAGCGTGACCAGGTAGCGCGTAAGTCATCATCCACTTTTAACTGATCAAGAAAGGCTTGAGCATCATCAAGCTCGCCGTCCATGAATGCTGAGGTTAATTCTTTCATCTGTTCGCTCATACTTTACCTGCCTTTAGCCAGCTGTTTCTGTTAGTGATCCAACAGCGGTTTTAACTGTTTATCAATTGCGTCACGCGCACGGAAAATCCTCGAACGAACCGTGCCAATCGGACATCCCATCACTTCTGCGATCTCTTCGTAACTCATGTCTTCCAATTCGCGTAGGGTAATTGCGGTCCTCAACTCTTCGGGTAAGGCATCTATCGTCTTAAATATCACCTGCTGTATTTCATCACGCAACAGATTGTGTTCGGGCGTCGCCGTGTCTTTTAATTCTGCTGGCACAGCATAGAATTCAGCGTCATCAATCACCACACCCCGAAGCGGCGGGCGACAACTTTGCGCCGTCAGATAATTCTTCGCGGTATTGATCGCAATCCGATACAGCCAGGTATAAAAGGCGCTATCGCCGCGAAAATTTGGCAAGGCGCGATAAGCTTTGATAAAGGCCTCTTGTGCCAAATCCAGTGCCTCCGTCTGATCGAATACATAACGTGTTATGACTTTCACAACCCGTGATTGATACCGTATCACCAGCACATCAAAGGCACGTTTATCGCCGCGCGAAACACGCTCCACCAACGCCTGGTCACTGTCTTGATCTGCCATCCGGCATCATACCTTATTGTGTCTACCGAACTACACCCTTGTGGCGATCTACGGATAAGACCCCGCAAACATGCTAGAGTTCGCCCTACCATGAAACTTTTAGTTATAGTTACAAAGTAACCTCACTCACCCTTTGCGCCAATTAACCATAAAACGGCAGAAGATATTAAACTGAACATGAACATACCAAAAGCGTCAAATTTATCCCACGACCTGGTCGCCTTCGTAAAGATTTAGACCAACCATCACATGCAAATTGAATCCGATGTGATCATTATAGGGGGCGGTGCCGCAGGCCTGAGCTTGGCCTTGCGATTGGCCGATACACATCGTATTTCATTGATTTCAAAGGTAAAGCTTGAAGAAAGCTGTACCTTTTATGCCCAAGGCGGCATTGCCGCCGTCCTTGATTCTGATGATTCAATTCATTCCCATGTGATGGATACACTCGATGCTGGGGCAGGTTTATGTCACCCGGATGTCGTAAACTTTACGGCCCAACACGGTAAAGAAAACATTGAATGGCTGATTGCTCAGGGCGTACCCTTTACCACTCAGACCGGCAGCGGCAAGACAACCCCCTATCACCTGACACGTGAGGGTGGCCATTCGCATCGACGGGTTATTCATGCCGCGGACGCCACCGGTAAGGCAGTGGAAACCACGCTTAGCGCCCAAGTACACCAACACCCCAATATCCGTATTTACGCGCAACACATCGCCATTGATTTAATCACGACCCGTAAACTGGGGCATTCAAGGCAAGCGTGCTGTGGGGTTTATGTACTGGATCGCCACGCCAATCATGTCCGAGTTTTTCGCGCTCCCACCACCATCCTGGCGACTGGTGGTGCCAGCAAGGTCTATCTCTTTTCCAGCAATCCAGATACCGCTACGGGCGATGGTATCGCGATGGCATGGCGTGCCGGTTGCCGTGTCGCCAATCTTGAATTTAATCAATTCCACCCCACCTGCCTTTATCATCCTCATGCCAAGGCTTTTTTATTAACAGAGGCGCTACGTGGTGAAGGAGGACGGTTATTGTTGCCTGACGGCAGCGAATTCATGCGTCGTTTTGATCCGCGGGCGGAAC
>JANNJI010000199.1:0-1202 GCA_031405795.1 Gammaproteobacteria bacterium | reverse complement strand
CCGGGCGCATGGTGGAGACGACGGACCCATCCCGCGGACCGGAGATTCCGGTGGTCCGCATCATCACGCGCCTGAACATCGGCGGACCATCCATTCAGGCGGTTTTTGGTCATTTTGTGCTTGAAAATAATAATCTCTATTTAGGTAGAAAAAACACTATCCTGCTCTATCTGTTATTATTGTCATTTAGTATGCGCAGTTAATTAAATAAATCAGTCACTATTATTTTATAAATTCAGTTCGCATTCAGAATGTCCATGCACAATTGCGACATACTTTATTTATAACCCATGGTATGCCCCTATGACACGAACGCTTTATACGATATTAATTGGGTTTGCTATCTTGTCGCTCACCGGGTGCGGCGGTGGTATACCACCGACATCCTCGACCACTACGTCGATTCTTAGCGCTCCGGCCCTCGATGGTGATATCTGGAAAACTTCCCCGAATTCGTTTACTATTACTCAGGGGATGTCTTCCTCGGTTCAGAGTGTTGTTGCCGGCGTTGATCCGGTAGGACGCACGGAGTACCGGGCTTTTCTGGCTTTCCCCCTCGGGGGCAATGCGGGTATCCCCTTTAATGCTTTCATTGATTCGGCATTCCTGAATATACATATCAAAAGCATCCAACCAAATCCCGGTACGATCCCCATTCTTATTGAGCTAGTCTCCTTCGAACCACCGAGCTTACGTGCCACGGATTATGACCGTAGTCTACTGCCACCACTAGCCTTCACAAGGATTCGACCGCCGATATCTTCAGTCGATGTCGGTTCCAATATCAGTATTGACGTTACTTCATTAATGGTGGAGGCGCAGTTTAGGGGGTTATCGTATTTTCAGGTGCGTATACTGGAGGATTTTGGGACGAGTCCTGGACTCATCGAAATTAACAACACAACAGGCATAAATCGGCCAGCGCTTGCGCCGCTGTTGACCGTTACCTATCATTAGTACTCCGACAAATTAATTTTTCACTTGTAGCCAAATTAATTTTTCACTTGTAGCCAAATTTATCTTTGGCATCCTGTGCTGTAAATTACCATCGTATAACAACTTTCTTTCTATTCAGGTTTCTATTCCAAATAGCCGTCTTCTTTCTTAAGGTTTGTATATCTGCTATCCGCCATTGTCGTTTGCGTAACGCGACTGACGTGTCGGGCTCGCCGCTCCTCGGCAACCGCTCCTGCGTTGCTCTA
>JANNJI010000198.1:0-4472 GCA_031405795.1 Gammaproteobacteria bacterium | reverse complement strand
GGCAAGGTGACACCCAAGGGTGAAACCCAGCTGACACCAGAAGAGAAATTGCTGCGGGCAATCTTCGGTGAAAAGGCCTCCGATGTGAAAGATACCTCGTTGCGGGTACCTTCAGGTATGAACGGGACGGTGATCGACGTACAAGTGTTTACCCGTGATGGCCTGGAAAAAGATACGCGCGCGAAGCAAATTGAAGAAAGCGAATTGGCGAGCGTGAAGAAGGACTTATATGATCAACGGCGCATCATGGAAAACGATGCCTACCTGCGTGTTGAACAAATGCTGATTGGTAAGGTTGCCGATGGTGGCCCGAACAAACTCAAGGCAGGCACCAAGCTGGCGAAGGCTTATCTGGATGAAGTACCGCAGGAAAAATGGTTTGAAATCCGTTTGCGCAACGATGAATCCAACGTGCAGCTGGAGGCAATGTCTGAACAGTTAAAACAATTGCGCAAAATCTTTGATGAAAAGTTTGAAGAAAAGAAACGTAAGATTATTTCTGGCGATGATTTAGCGCCAGGCGTATTAAAAATGGTCAAGGTGTTCCTGGCGGTGAAACGTCGCCTGCAACCGGGTGACAAGATGGCCGGTCGTCACGGGAACAAAGGTGTTATCTCCACCATCATCCCCATTGAGGACATGCCTCATACTGCGGATGGCGTACCAGTGGATGTTGTGCTTAACCCGTTGGGCGTGCCATCACGCATGAACGTCGGACAGGTTCTGGAAACGCATTTGGGCTGGGCGGCCAAAGGGTTAGGCAAAAAAATCGGCGAGATGCTTGACGCCAGGGCCAAGATCGCTGATATGCGCCGTTTCTTGGATGAAATTTACAATAAGACTCAGGGTGCAACCGAAGACATTAAGTCGTTAACCGACGAAGAGATCATCGAATTGTCGCGCAACTTGCGTGGTGGTGTGCCCATGGCAACGCCCATCTTTGATGGTATCCACGAAGATGAAATTAAACGGTTGTTGGAAATGGCCGGTTTGCCACGTACCGGTCAGACCACGTTGCACGATGGCCGTACCGGAGAAACCTTTGAACGTCCGGTTACTGTTGGCTACATGTACATGCTCAAACTTAATCACTTGGTGGATGACAAGATGCATGCACGTTCGACTGGTCCGTACAGCTTGGTGACACAACAACCGTTGGGTGGTAAGGCGCAGTTCGGTGGCCAGCGCTTTGGTGAAATGGAAGTGTGGGCACTCGAGGCCTATGGCGCTGCCTATACATTGCAAGAAATGCTCACGGTTAAATCCGACGACGTGAATGGCCGTACCAAGATGTACAAAAACATCGTGGATGGTGATTATCGGATGGAAGCCGGTATGCCGGAATCCTTCAATGTATTACTGAAGGAAATTCGTTCACTGTGTATCGACATTGAATTGGAACAAAACGACTAGTGAATCGGGCGTAGGTCGGGCGTAAGCCCGGCATGTCGGCTACAAGGTCGGCCTACTATAACGGTATTGCAGGAGAAACGACGTGAAAGATTTGATTAAGATCCTCAAGCAACAAGGCACCATCGATGATTTCGATGCCATTCGCATCGGCTTGGCCTCGCCGCAAAAGATTCGTTCCTGGTCATACGGCGAAGTAAAAAAACCGGAGACGATTAACTATCGCACCTTCAAACCGGAACGTGATGGTTTGTTCTGCGCCAAGATTTTTGGACCTGTTAAGGATTACGAGTGTTTGTGCGGCAAGTACAAGCGGCTCAAACATCGCGGCGTGATTTGCGAGAAATGTGGTATTGAAGTCACTTTGGCCAAGGTGCGTCGTGAACGGATGGGTCACATTGAATTGGCCAGCCCGGTTGCACATATCTGGTTTCTGAAATCATTACCTTCCCGTATGGGCTTGTTGCTCGACATGACCCTGCGCGATATCGAACGCATTTTGTATTTTGAAGGATTCGTGGTGATTAACCCCGGTGTGACCAATCTGGAACGTGGTCAGTTATTATCGGACGAGCAGTTTCTGGAAGCCATCGAGGAATACGGCGATGAGTTTGATGCACGCATGGGCGCGGAAGCCATTCATGAACTGTTACGTACGCTGGATTTGCGTGCTGAGGTTGGCAAGATCCGTGAAGGTATTGGTGGCACTAAATCCGAAACCAAGCTGAAGAAATATGGTAAACGCCTGAAATTGATAGAAGCATTTCTTGATTCAGGTAATTTGCCCGAGTGGATGGTCTTAACGGTGTTACCGGTGTTGCCACCTGAATTACGTCCGCTGGTACCATTGGAAGGCGGCCGTTTTGCCACCTCCGATCTGAATGATTTATACCGTCGTGCGATCAATCGTAACAACCGATTGAAACGCCTGCTGGATCTGAACGCGCCGGATATCATTGTGCGCAACGAAAAACGCATGCTGCAGGAATCTGTCGATGCCTTGCTGGATAACGGTCGTCGCGGTCGCGCAATCACCGGCTCCAACAAGCGGCCGCTCAAGTCACTGGCGGACATGATTAAAGGTAAGCAAGGCCGCTTCCGGCAGAACTTGTTGGGTAAACGCGTTGATTACTCCGGCCGTTCTGTCATCGTAGTGGGACCTACCCTCAAGTTGCATCAATGCGGCCTACCGAAAAAAATGGCGTTGGAATTATTCAAACCCTTTATTTTTTCCAAACTCGAGCGCCGCGGCCTGGCGACCACGATTAAAGCCGCCAAGAAAATGGTCGAGCGCGAAGGCCCCGAAGTCTGGGATATTCTCGAAGAAGTCATCCGCGAGCATCCCGTGATGCTCAACCGTGCGCCAACCTTGCATCGCTTGGGTATCCAAGCATTTGAACCGCAATTGGTTGAAGGTAAAGCGATTCAGTTGCATCCGCTGGTGTGTACCGCATTTAACGCCGACTTCGACGGTGACCAAATGGCCGTGCATGTACCGCTTTCATTAGAAGCACAGCTGGAAGCGCGCGTATTAATGATGTCAACCAACAATATTCTGTCACCCGCTAATGGCGAGCCTATTATTGTCCCTTCCCAAGACGTGGTGCTGGGTTTGTACTACATGACCCGCGAACGCGTGAATGCCAAAGGTGAAGGTATGAAGTTTGCCGATGTGCATGAAGTGCATCGCGCGTATTCAAGTGACAATATCCATTTGCAGGCGCGCATTAAAGTGCGTATTCGCGAAATCAAAATTAGCGCTGATGGTGAGAAACAGGAAGTTATTTCGCTTAAAAATACCACTGTCGGTCGCGCCTTGTTATGGGAAATTGTGCCCGATGGGATGAGCTTTAGTTTGGTAGACCAGGATTTAACCAAAAAGGCGATCTCACGGTTAATTAACTCGTGCTATCGCCAACTGGGACTGAAGGCGACCGTGGTGTTTGCCGATCAGTTGATGTACACCGGCTTTAATTATTCTACCCGTGCGTCGGTATCAATTGGTCTTGATGACATGGTGATACCGGAAGAAAAACCCAAGATTCTCGCCGCTGCCGAAGAAGAAGTAAAAGAAATCGAAAATCAATATACCTCGGGTTTGGTGACCAACGGTGAGCGTTATAACAAAGTCGTCGATATCTGGTCGCGTACCAATGATCAGGTGTCCAAGGCGATGATGGATAAGCTCGGCGCACAAATGATCCCCGATAAGACCGGCAAGATGGTGAAGCAGAAATCATTTAATTCCATTTTCATGATGGCAGATTCCGGGGCGCGTGGTTCTGCGGCGCAGATTCGTCAGTTGGCCGGTATGCGTGGTTTGATGGCGAAACCGGATGGCTCCATCATTGAAACCCCGATCACTGCTAACTTCCGTGAAGGCTTGTCGGTATTGCAATATTTTATTTCGACCCACGGTGCACGCAAAGGGTTGGCCGATACGGCATTGAAAACAGCGAACTCCGGGTATTTGACCCGTCGCTTGGTCGATGTGGCGCAAGACCTGGTTATTACTGATGAAGATTGTGGTACCTCACGTGGCCTGTTAATCGCCAGCTTGATCGAAGGTGGTGATGTGGTTGAACCGTTGTCGGAACGGGTGTTGGGTCGTGTTGTAATCGAAGATGTCTTATCTGCGGAAAATGAAATTTTAATCCCACGTGGCACCTATCTGGATGAAAAGTGGGTAAATACAATTGAAGAGATTGGTATTGATCACATTATGGTGCGTTCACCGATTACTTGCGAAACCCGTTACGGGGTGTGTACGGAATGTTATGGTCGAGATCTGGGGCGTGGTCACAAGGTCAATCCAGGTGAAGCCGTCGGCGTGATTGCAGCGCAGTCCATCGGCGAGCCCGGTACACAGTTAACCATGCGCACCTTCCACATCGGTGGTGCCGCGTCGCGTTCAGCTGCGGTGAATAATATTCAGACCAAGAGCAAAGGAACAGTGCGCCTGCATAATTTGAAAATGGTGCAACATGCGAAGGGGCACTACGTTGCTGTATCGCGCTCGGGTGAGGTGACAGTATTAGATGATCACAACCGTGAACGTGAAC
>JANNJI010000197.1:0-3074 GCA_031405795.1 Gammaproteobacteria bacterium | reverse complement strand
TGACTCCGCGCTGTTCGCCGGTACCGGCAAGGTGGAGGAGGTCGCCGGGCTGGTCGAATCCACCGGCGCATCGCTGGTGCTGTTCAACCATGATCTGTCCCCGGGGCAGCAGCTCTTAGCCGTCGTGAGTTTATCCAGATTATGGGCATCGCTGCTGCTGCCGGGATTGTCCCAGGCTGTGGTGATAATAATCAGAAAAAAGGTATGGGCCAGGGCCCTGGCGCAGCGTTACAAGCACGCAAGCCTGAGGATCTCTATAATATCGCACCTTTTGGCAATGTATCGCTGATGCACTTCACCGATAGCCATGCGCAATTACAACCGATTTATTATCGTGAGCCCAATGTGAATCTGGGTCTTGTCAGCATGCAGGACAAACCTCCGCATATCGTCGGCGACAAACTGCTGAAAAAATACGGTATACAACCCGGCAGTATCGAGGCACACGCGTTTACCTATTTGAATTTTGACGAAGCGGCCAAGACCTTCGGCATGGTCGGCGGGTTTTCTCATTTACGTACCCTGGTGAAGAAGCTGCGTGCTGAACACGGCGCCAACAAGACCTTGTTACTGGATGGCGGTGATACCTGGCAGGGTTCAGGTCAAGCCTATTGGACCCGGGGTAAAGACATGGTCGGTGCCTGTAACCTGTTGGGCGTAGATGCCATGACCGGTCACTGGGAATTTACCTATTTAGACAAAGAAGTGATCGAAAACGTCAAGGCCTTCAAAGGTGACTTTGTTTGTCAAAACGTGTTTATCAATGACGAATCGATGTTGACCGGTTATCCATTTATGGATTTTGCGGGATTTAACGAAAGCAGCCAACGTGCATTTAAACCCTATACCATTAAACAAATGGGCGATGTACGCGTTGCGGTCATCGGCCAGGCGTTCCCCTATACGCCGATTGCCAACCCTTCCCGTTTTATTCCGCATTGGACCTTTGGTATTCGTGATCAGGAAATGCAAAAGATGGTCAATGACGTCCGCGCCAATGAGAAACCCGATGTGGTGGTGGTGATTTCTCATAATGGCATGGATGTGGATTTAAAGATGGCGGAAGTTGTGACCGGCATTGATGTCATTTTTGGCGGTCATACCCACGACGGCGTACCTGCACCCAGCATTGTGAAAAATGCGTCCGGCCAAACCCTCGTGACCAATGCCGGTTCCAACGGCAAATTCCTGGGTTTTATGCAATTGGATGTGCGCAATGGCAAGGTCCAGGATTTCCGTTATCGTTTGTTGCCGGTATTTTCCAAATTACTGGAGGCCGACAAAGAAATGCAAGCGTACATTGAGACAGCCCGTAAACCGTATGCGGCTAAATTGTCAGAGCAGCTGGCCATTGCCGATCCAGAAGGCGGTGCGTTGTATCGGCGCGGTAATTTCAACGGCACGTTTGATCAAATTATCTGTGATGCCTTGCGCGTGGTTAATGATGCGCAAATTTCCCTGTCACCGGGATTTCGTTGGGGCACCACGGTACTGGCTGGCCAGACCATCACCATGGAACATGTTATGGATCAAACCGCGATGACCTACCCTGAAACCTACGCACGGGAAATGAGCGGTGCAGATATTCAGATCATTTTAGAAGATGTGGCCGATAACCTGTTCAACGACGACCCTTACAAACAACAGGGTGGTGACATGGTGCGGCTTGCCGGTATGGATTACACCATCGATGTCAATGCCAAGATCGGCAACCGGATTAAGGACATGCGTCTGGATAATGGCACGCGGATCGAGCAGAATAAAAAATACAAAGTTGCAGGCTGGGCCACTGTCGGTGACAAATCACCGGGTGAACCTGTTTGGGATACCGTGGCGAAATATTTGCGTGATGCCAAGGTAGCCAAGATTAAAAAGTTCAACACACCTAAGATCCTCGGCGCCAAGGACAATGCTGGTATGGTGGATTACAAAGGTGAGACTGGCTAAGTTTCATTTTACTGCCAAATAAAAAAGGGAGCGATGCTCCCTTTTTTATTACTGAACGGATGACGTTGTTATTAAAAAAACCACCCCTTTGCTTTATTCTGCTTTACCCGGCAGGCTTAAATCACCTGATGCCACGTCGAAGACATTTACCACGCACAACAGCGGTTGATGCGCGCTGGCGTTCACCTGCAGGCCCGCGGTTACACCGTCAAACGCTACACCCGTAAGCAGGCTGACATCGTTAAAGGGAACTCGGATACTGACCGTGCTGCCGTTGAAGGTCGGTGGGTAGCCTGGGCTGTCGATAAGAATGGGTGCGCCCGGCCAGGTTTTAGGGAGCTTGGGTTTGGTGCCCTCCGGAATGTCTTTCACTTTCAGCGCGTCTTTGCCACAGGCCGCATCCGTTACCAGTACAACCCAGTGACTGTGCCAATCCGCACCTTTGATGTTGAAAACGGGGACGTCATCAAAATCCGGGTGCGAGGTGACTGCCAGTGCGAGTATCCCGGCGCCTTGGTCGAACCCCACTTCGGACGGGTCGATCTTGGTTGGCCAGACATAGGAAAAAACCCGGCTGCCCGCAAACTTCCCTGTTTTGGTCGGCTTTACCGAGCCCGCCTTACCACTGACTTGCATCGAAAAAGTCAGCCAGTTTTTCACCGAGTCTACTTTAATGTCGGTTTTGACAATATCGAACGCCGGTTTGGCATTGCCTTGTTTGGCATCCAGGCCATGGGCGTGCAGGGTGCCGGTTAAGATCAACAGGGTCGATAACGTCGTTAATCGAGCGGTGGATTTCATTGTTTTCATCGGCGTGTGTCCTCTTTAAGTAAAAATGAACGTTGGTTAAACTAAAAAAAAATAAGTATTCCATGGCTATGCGATGTCGTTACAATAGTTGTGATCGTCACGCCACGATAGCGGGCACAATTTGGTGAGATACAAACCTTTTGGTAGTTATTAATGAAAACTAAGATAAAAAAATCTACGAGCGATGCACGTCGAGAGTCTGCTTATCGCTGCCTGGAAGATGTGATCGGCTGCAAATGGTCGGTCAGCGTGTTGCTGGCGGCTGGTGACGGGGTCACTCGTCCTGGTGCCATGGAGAAACATATTCCCGGTATCTC
>JANNJI010000196.1:0-2609 GCA_031405795.1 Gammaproteobacteria bacterium | reverse complement strand
GGGTTTGGTCCTATTGATCACCTCATGATGCGATTTCACAGAGTCTCACCCTGCTCGGCTGCTTCGATTCGTACAACTAAAGAGTCAAATAACTGTTCCGAATTCCTGTCCACCTTATGTAATAACGCTGCATGTGGTCGGTGTATTGTTCCCCCCTTTGAAAAAGGGGGGCGAGGGGGGATTTGAAACACACCGAATATAAAAATCCCCCTTACTCCCCCTTTTTCAAAGGGGGAATTTGATTCGCTACTATCATTACATCACTATCAGACACCGTGTCTTTATAATATCGCAGGGCATCACTGACATAGGGTAGCTGCTTGGGCGTGAAAGTCATCATAAAAATTTTGTTCACCATTTAACTACCCTTGGTTACTTGCGCTGCAATTGTTGCAGCCTTGGTAAATGCATCCTTGATATCTGGCTCCTCCGGAAGTGGAGCATACTGCTTCTCCATTTCTGACATTGGGCGTCTATTTTTCACGTTTTTTCCTCGTCATCAAATAATTTACTTGGATCACCTGATGCCAGGTTAACAGGCTCTTCAACATCGTTCTCCAGCATTCGTTTGATTTTGGTCTGCATCAAAATACGCGAGTATTCCTGAATTGAGAGTTTGCTACCCCTCCTCTTCTCTCGCCACTTGTTTAGCGAGACTGTTTTTTTATCGTCACTCATAAATCAACCTTGAAGACACAAAAATCACTATTTTTTACGTAGGCAGACCCTTGCCTGAAGTGATCATAAAAATCGGGTTTATCTCTGCATCTACTAATTTTAGATTAATTTTTATTATTTCTATCAACAACTTAACCATACCGTCTGACCTGCGCCAAATGCAAACCTCACCATAGTTGCTCCAAGTTTACAATCTGTAACAAAAGAGTCCATCGTTTGGCGGGCCTTTAGCCCGACAATGTCGCCGCGTTAGGCAAACGGCGATGAAGGCGACATCGGTTGTTCGGCCTTGATTATACACAATGCCAGGGATCGCACGAGCGGTTGCCTTGGCAGGCTCAGTCCGGATGTCCCTCTGCCTTCATCGGGTCGGGCTTAAGCCCGACCTACACACGATATAGTACCGCAACCCGCTGCTTTGTTTAGTGGATACCATTATTTCGAAGCAGTTATTTAGCTGGCCGAAAGGCCAGATCAAGATCGCGCGCGGCTTTGACATCATCCAAACGCCGCACCGGCATGGTGTGTGGTGCATTGGTGACGGTATCCGGCGTGGTGCGCGCTTCATGCAGAATCGCAGTCATCGCCTGGATAAAGGCATCGAGTTCCTGTTTGGCCTCGGTTTCGGTGGGTTCGATCAATAAACATTCCGGTACCAGCATGGGAAAATAAGTGGTCGGTGCATGAAAACCGTAATCGAGCAAGCGCTTGGCGAAATCCATCGCAATGACCTTGAGGTCCTTGGCTTGTTTCTTCATGGTGATAACAAACTCATGCGTGGCGCGACGTTTGGGAAAGGCGAGATCAAAACCAGCTTGTTGCAGACTCGCCATTAAATAATTGGCATTGAGCGTGGCGTATTCACCGACACGCTGCATTCCCTCTTTGCCGAGCATGCGTGCATAAATATACGCACGCAATAACACCCCGGCGTTACCATTGAATGCCGACATCCGGCCAATACTGTGCGGACACTCTTTATCGGTTAACCAACGGTATTGATCACCGTTTTTTTCTACTATTGGAATCGGCATATACGGCAATAAGCGCGTACTCACGCCGACCGGACCGGCACCGGGACCACCGCCGCCGTGTGGCGTGGAAAAGGTTTTGTGCAGATTCATGTGGATCACATCAAAGCCCATGTCACCGGGCCGCACCTTACCCAGGATCGCATTGAGATTGGCGCCGTCGTAATACAACAAACCACCCGCCTCATGCACAATCTTGGCGATAGATTCGATCTGGCGTTCAAACACACCGAGCGTGGACGGATTGGTCAGCATGATCCCGGCGGTGTGCGGCCCCACTGCGGCACGCAATGCCGTTAGATCGACATCACCTTCGGCATCGGTGGGAATCTCTTTAACTTTATAGTTACACATGGTGGCAGTGGCGGGGTTGGTGCCGTGCGCCGCATCGGGGACTAAAATTTCGGTGCGTTGTGTGTCACCGCGTGCATCGTGATAGGCGCGGATCATTGCCACTCCGGCAAATTCTCCCTGCGCACCCGCCATCGGTGCCAATGACACACCCTTCATGCCGGTCACATCTTTAAGAATTTCCTGCAAGTCATACATACATGCTAAAAATCCCTGGCCCATGTTATCGGGGCTTAAGGGATGTCGCTGGGTGAAGCCCGGTAACATCGCCAAGGTGTTACAACCGCGCGGGTTGTATTTCATGGTGCAGGAACCCAGCGGATAAAAGTGCGTATCAATCGAAAAGTTTTTCTGCGACAACTGAGTGTAATGCCGCACCACTTGCATCTCCGAGACTTCCGGTAAGCCTGGCACCTCGGTACACAACAAACTCGCCGGGATATCCGTCACAGCCACTGCTGTATGACCTGTCTGCGCACCATTGCTGCGACCGCTTACCGAACGTTCAAAAATTAACATGGTAACCTCGGAAAATTAACCTAACGCCTT
>JANNJI010000195.1:0-1803 GCA_031405795.1 Gammaproteobacteria bacterium | reverse complement strand
CCACACACTTCATTGCGCAAGCACTCAATCAGGTTACACGTTGTGGCGTGATTGGAACTTTAGGTTGGGGATACCCAGGTGAATTACATGTATCACAGCACACCACACCCGATGGTGTAACTACGCAAGAGTGGCTGGCGAGTTTGCGAGATAGTAGTGCGAAAGTAGTGGCGATGGAGGTGTCTTCGCATGCACTTGATCAACAACGGATCAATGGTGTTTCACTGGATTGTGCGGTGTTTACCAACCTCACTCATGACCATCTGGATTATCACAAGGACATGGCAAGTTACGCGCATGCCAAAAATAAATTATTTAGTTGGCCAACCCTGCAACATGCGGTGATCAATGTGGATGACGCGCATGGCGCAACCTTACGTCAGTTAATCGCGGATGATGTGAAAGTACTCACTTATGGTATTTCTACACAGTTAGAAAAACCGGATATTTTTTCGACGAATATCCAATATTATGCATCAGGTATGCGCTGCCATGTCACCACACCGTTTGGTGAGGGAGATCTGAGTTTGCCGTTGTATGGCCGTTTCAATATCAGTAATATCCTGGCAGCGCTCGGCGTGTTGCTCCATCACAAAATCAGGTTGTCGAATGCGCTGAGTTATTTATCACAGGTGTCGCCGGTTGCAGGACGTATGCAGATGGTCACCAGTTCTCGGCACGCGGCCATCGTGATCGATTATGCCCATACGCCGGATGCCTTGGCACAGGCCTTGGATGCATTGCGTGATCATGTGCGCGGACAGTTATGGTGTGTGTTTGGTTGCGGTGGTGATCGCGATCAGACCAAACGTCCAATCATGGGAGCGATTGCGCAAGCCAAGGCAAATCATGTGATTGTTACCAGCGATAACCCGCGTCATGAAGACCCGGCGGAAATTATTCAGCAAATTGTTGCCGGTATGCCAGCCCCCGCCAATGTCACGATCGAGCCAGATCGTGGCCTGGCGATTCGTTATGCCTTGGCCAATGCCCGGAATAACGACATTGTGTTAATCGCCGGTAAAGGCCACGAGTCATATCAACAAATCGGCGAGCAGGCATTACCGTTTAATGATGCTGTTGTCGTTAAGCAATATCTGCACGAGGTGGGTGAACATGCAGAATAATTTTAATTGGTCGCTGGACCGAATTGTTGCCGCCACCAGCGCCAAGCTGGTGGGTACCGCTGCGATCATCTCCGGGGTGAGTACCGACACACGAAAAATACAACAAGGTGATTTGTATATCGCACTGTCGGGTGAGCAGTTTGATGGACATGACTTTTGCGCAAATGCAGTGCAGAGGGGTGCGACGGCGGTGATGGTTGAACGGCAATTACCCTTACCTGTCCCGCAAATTATCGTAACTGATGCACGCAAGGCATTAGGTATGTTAGCTCATACCTGGCGCGAACAATTTTCAATCCCATTCATTGCGGTGACCGGTAGTAATGGAAAAACAACTGTCAAGGAAATGATTGCAGCAATTTGTGCGCAACGTGGCAAGGTATTGGCGACGCAAGGTAATCTGAATAACGATATTGGTGTGCCACTGACTTTATTACAGATTACCGCACAACACCAGTTTGCTGTGATCGAGCTTGGAGCCAATCACCCCGGCGAAATTGCCTATCTCACCGGATTAGTGAAACCAGATGTGGCGTTAATTAACAATGCAGGACCAGCTCATCTGGAGGGATTTGGTAGCATCGCGGGCGTTGCGCATGCCAAAGGCGAAATATATGGTGGACTGTCCCGTAATGGCATTGGCATCGTGAATGTCGATGATCATTTTGCCAAGGTA
>JANNJI010000194.1:0-4034 GCA_031405795.1 Gammaproteobacteria bacterium | reverse complement strand
GATTGTATTTCAATTAGCAAACACATGAACAAACCACACCGCAACACCATCGCTGTTATCGACGCCGAGATACTGTCACACACCGCCCATGCCGGCGCACAATATATCTTGCGCCTGCAAGCACCGGAGATTGCACGGCGTGCCCAGCCCGGTAGCTTTGCGCATCTGCAATGCGCCAGCCATTTACCGATGCGCCGTCCGATTTCGATCATGCGCGTGGATCAACACGCTGGCTGGATTGAGTTTCTTTATAAAGTACTCGGCGCAGGCACACAATTATTAGCGCAACGCCAGGTCGGCGAAAAGATCAGTGTGATGGGGCCAATTGGTGTGCCATTTACGCTGTACCCCGAACGGCGTCGACCGTTATTGATCGGCGGAGGGGTGGGCATACCACCGATGGTTTTTATTGCCGATCAGCTGCACCGTCAGCACCCCGACTTTATGCCGCTGGTAATCATGGGCTCCGAAGTGCCGTTTCCATTTCAGGCCCAACCCTCACGGATCATGGTACCCGGCATCCCCGATGGCGTGATTGCCTGCATGCCCTTGCTCGAAGACTGGCGCATCGCCTCGCGGCTGGCGAGTCTGCAAGACTATCCCGGCTGTTTTACCGGCTATGTCACCGACCTTGCACGTCATTGGCTCAACGCCTTGGATGAACAACAACGCCATGAAGTGGAAATTTTCAGTTGCGGCCCGCACGCGATGCTTGAAGCCGTTGCCAGACTCGCCCGCGAATTTAATTTACCGTGTCAGGTATCGCTGGAAGAATACATGGCATGTGCCGTTGGTGGTTGCGCGGGATGCACCGTGCTCGTCCAAACGGATAATGGCCCGTACATGAAACGCGTCTGTGTCGATGGCCCGGTGTTTGATGCGTATCAGGTGTTTAGTAGTTAAAAAAATGGCCAAAATACTTCTGGCTTCGTCAACACATCAAGTCACTTGTGAGGCAGCATGATCGTTGTTGAATCTCTCCATCTCGATCTCTTACACTGCCCGAGTGTATTTTAAAATACTCTGATCACTGATCATTCATTTCAGGAATCCAGCTTTTCCAATTTTTTTCTTAAAGCATCAGTCACCGCATAAGCAAAAGCCTTTCCTGCTTTCGATTTCTCCAACAATCCCAGTTTTTCCAGGCTTAACAAATCCGTCCTTGCTGTCTGATATGTCACATTGTGTGAACTTCTGTGACTCTCAATATAGAATGTTGAATGCGGTTTTTTCAAAGCTCTATTTAATAACGCTACCTGCCTGTGATTAAGCAAACTCATTAAGCGTGGCGCTTTTCTCAGAATATTCTCAACTGTTCTTATTTCTTTTGTCTTTTTTTCCAGATAGACATACAGATCGCCAATGGCTCTGACGATGACCTCCAATTGATGGGCTATAAAATAGGTTGCATCGTTATCATCAGTTTCGGTATATAAATATGACCTGCTATATTCGGCGGGCGCTGATTTAAGAATTTTTGATATTGATATGAATTCGATCGGCCAATACCCCTGGTTCAGCATGCACCAATAGAACAATGCTCTTGCAGTTCTGCCGTTCCCATCTTCAAAAGGATGATCATAGGCAAGCATAAAGTGCAATAAAATTGCTTTTATAACCGGATGCAAGAAAGTGGCGGAGTGACTGTCATTTGCAAATTCACAAACACTTTCCATTCTCCCTTTCAACTCTTTGGCTTTAGGCAATATATGTAACGTTGTTGCATCGCGCTCATCACCAACATAAACATCATCCGTCGTGCGTAATTTTCCAATCGCCTTGGGGTTGTCCAGGGTTCCTTGTGTAAGCAACCTGTGTAATTCAAGTATCATGCTCGATGTTAGTCGTTCATTCTTTACTTGGCTGACAAACTGCATCGCATGATAGTTATTAATGATCATTCTTTCGGAATTGTTTTTTGGTGCTCTATTCTGCCGAATCATCTCCTTGGCAACCTTCCTTGTGGTAGAAGCCCCTTCCAGCTGGCTTGAAGTGATGGCTTCTTCAATCAGTGAATTAACAAGGTAGGTGTCTTTTGTATCAGGATTGGTAATTGCTTCGGGGCTTTGAATAGCGCCACTGGCATCCTTGGTAATCTGATGCAATAGCCTCTGCACAATATCAGGTTGTGCATACTGGAACGATTCACCACGCACGTCCATATGTGGAACAGGTCTGTATAGCACTTTGCGCGCGAGCTTTATCGCTAACCACCATTCCTCCGTTGTCAGGCCTTCAGGCGGGGGCAAATGTCTTAATTTGTCCCAATGGTAGTAGCAGCCTTTCGGGTCTGGGCGTACTCCCGAGGACAGTACTTGGACTATACGCTTGGGATTTTTCCCAGCGATCTTGACAACCAAGTCATCTAATTTGGGTGGCTTGAGAGGTATCTTCATTTCCCAATCTTACTACTAATTTAGTAGTAATTAGTAGAAAAATAGTAGCAACCTCCACGCGCAAACCGAGGGGACCCTTAACTTGGCCTTTTTCGGCCCACCCCGAACAGCAGTCCAAACGACATCACTTCATTTAGGTGCGTGAGAATATTGTAAATGGCCGTCGGGTCTTTGCAGACAATCACTTTGACGATTCCACCGCGTTGCTTCATAACAAGTCCTCATTGCACAACAATGAGGCGGAAATCATCAGTAACAACCCGCATCTATTACAAACAGGCTACGCCATTATTGAACCGAACCAAGAATATCGCCTACAAGCTGATCAGCGCAGATACGGGAAGCGGTCTGAATCACCTCTTTTGCGCGTGCGCCATTGTTAGCCTCGAACTCAGTGACATCAATGGTTAATTTGGCGTTAGATTCCCTATTGATATCACAGTAGTTATGCCAGAGTATTCTGCCATCTTTGGGGTCGATCATCCGGGCGGTAACCCCAAAAGGCGTAAATTGGTATGTTTTCCAGTTGAACGGTTGGTAAGTCATCGAATATCCACCCGCCATGTTTATTTCCAGCACAAGGTCCGTCGTGTAGCGTGATCGATATTGTGAGAACTCATCCTTGACCGGCAATGGTTCCACAGCAGTTCCTAACGAAATATTGGTTAAACGGCCCCGTGTGCGTAATTGTTCGGCGACGCGGGTCGCTACCAATTGCGTAGGATCGGGTAGGCGTATTTGCGCACTAACTCAGCGCCAGTAGGCAAATTTTGCGAACCGGTTGACGAGGCAATCAGTCCCGCACCCGCCACCTGTGCAGGTGTCTGAATACTGAATCCAAGTGAATAACGCACCACATTTATTACCGGGGCTTTACGGATACTGGAACGATCCTGTTCGGTTAAATTTATGTTAGCACCGGCACAAGCACCCAGACTTATTAACAATACGACCACTATGAATCTTCTACCCATATGCTGCAAAGTTCTATAGTTCATTTCTTATCTTTTGTAATAGAATATTTTTGGAAGTATAACTCCCCATTTTCCTAAAATCCATTGACCACTGCTTTCAACAGAATAGCCCTTCATCCCGTCACTTCATTCAGTATCCTCTCCAATTATTTACTAATTTGATTTTCCAAATCGAATAACTCTATCCGGTTACACCCTATGTGCGGCGAACCCAGGTTAAAGTCTTGCTAAAGGCTTGCCGATAGTACGTGCTCCCGGCGCACTCAGGAGTGAGTGCCACCGGCGGTGAGCCGTGTTGCCCAAGACACCGGGGTTGCGTATCAAGTTTGTTGCTGGTAAGTACAATTTTGCTCCTCCCTTGAGAGTAATGACCATCTACCGGTAACAGTACAGGACGAACAAATGCAGATGAATGTGCAAGAAGAAGGCACGATTTTAGGCCGCTGCGTGGCGTTGATCAGCCCGGAGGCGATCCTGGCTTTTGCTTACGCATCGTTAACTTCCTCTGCGCACGCAGGCGGCAATTCAGCAACACCGTGGAACTTTTTTCCAGTACCGAGCACGAGCACTTATTCATTGGGCTTCATGCCATGATGCAACACCCCGCCCTCACCCTGGACGAAAAAGACCAGACCTTGAACTCGTTGCACGAGCTGAACAAATC
>JANNJI010000193.1:0-6960 GCA_031405795.1 Gammaproteobacteria bacterium | reverse complement strand
GCACAAGATTGCCTTATTGAATAAAACTTTCTAAATAACTGTTCCTAAATGGTGTTCGCTAACCGAAGCGGCGGGTTGCGATATTGGTAAATTTTGATGCAGCGGAAATACAATCATGCCTCAAAACAATTCGCAGGATAGCTGCCTCAACGAATCACTTCCCCCTTTGAAAAAGGGGGATTTTTATATTCGGCGCATTTCAAATCACCCCTAGCCCCCTTTTTCAAAGGGGGGAAACAACACACCGACCGCATGCAGCGTTATTAAACAAGGTGGACAGGAATTCGAAACAGTTATTTAGGGCATGAATTGATTTCTAATAGCAGGCAATATCCTATGCGTATTGATCAGAAGGCCTTGTAGGTGTTAGTTATTTTTGCCAGACCATCGCATCGAGATACGCGCAATTCTTTCTCCAAATTGCTTCGCGGTGGCCAGATCTCCGGGAAAGGGGCCTTCTTCTACACTGGCATCCGTAGGTGACTGTGCCATGAGACCCGAGAATGAATCGACAAAATTAATATCATTTCGTTGCGCGGCTTTACTGCTCGCTGGCATGAGGCCGGTTCCTACCCATATCATTGAATGTTGCATGGCTAAAGTAAACAGGTAATGCAGAGTGGATAGTTTATCCCCATTCATTCCTGATGAATTCGTAAATCCGGCAACCAGTTTATCCTTCCATTTTTGTTCAAACCAATACTTGCTTGATGCATCCGCAAATTTCTTAAATTGCCAGGAAACTGTTCCCATATAGGTAGGAGAACCAAAGATAATAGTATCGGCGGTCGCCAATGATTCCCAGCCATCATCAGCTATATTTCCCTCTGAATTAATAGGAAGGAGTATTGCTGTTACATTAGAATCGACTGTTAGCCCGGAGAGTACTGCTTCTGCCTGTTTCTGGGTATGTCCGTATCCGCTGTGATAGATAATTACAATATTGATCATGTGAGAAACCTCGTACATTCAGGGTGGAAATGCAGTATGAGATATTTGGATACTAATTGTAAGAAGGTACTTTATTGTGCCATACTAACTTTAATGTAAGTAAAGGCTAATTTTAATGATTCACAAAAAATGTCCGCTGCCACCCATGTTTGACAAAATTTCCGGGAAGTGGAAACTTTTAATCATATATACCATCAGTCATGCAGGTGCGATCAGATTTAGTGATCTCCATCGGTCGATACCCGATGTTTCCCAAAAAGTGTTGACCTCGCAATTAAGGGATCTGGCGAAAGATGGTCTGGTTAATAGAAAGGTCTATCCTGAAGTCCCGCCAAGAGTTGAGTACAGCTTGACTGAAAAAGGGTTATCACTTTGTCCCGTCCTGAGCTTACTGGCTGATTGGGCTGCGGAAAATATGTGACCAGAATTAGATGAACGACGTGACAAGTTACTTGCCAAATTAAATATTAATTGCCGATAATCCGTTGATAGTTTTGTATCATGCATTGTTGTTTAAACCCCAGCTTCCGGTAAAGCGGTTCTCCGGCGGCGGAGGCTTGCAAGGTAATATGTTTAGCCGTCAGTGCATGACACCGCGCTATAACATAATGCATCAGTGACCGTGCAACACCTTTGCCACGATATTGCTCTGATACACCAACCTGATGTATCCCTATGATATCTCCTGTTCGGAACAGCAGGGCAGTTGCGGCAGGTTGTCTATCGACATAGGCCAAGAGCAACTGCACATCGGGGTCATCAGCGATTTGTTGGATAACGGATACATCAATCTCATAGTTGAATGACTGCGCGGCGACGCGAGTCCAGGTTTCAATATCACGATCAGAACTTATCGTTGCCACATCAGGTTTAAGGTGGTCTGCTTCACGGTAGTTTTCCAGGTTTAAATACATGGCGGTTTGTTCAAACGACAATTTAAACCTGGCATCAATTAATATTCGCGCAAAAACGCTGGTACGATCAAGCATTCCTCCCCACACAGGCACGATGCAACCTCTTTGTAACTGAAACACTATGTCGTCCAGTGTCGGCGTCTCGTCGATGTTCGCCTTCCAGTCAAACCAACAGCGGTGTGGCCAGCTGACGGAAGCGTAAAAATCTTTTATGGGCATGCCAGAACGCGGCAGTGTGCCCATTTTTTTCCAGAGAGCGGTGAGGTTATTAATATTTGCTTCATTGAGTTTATCAAGATTCATAAAATCATTCCCGGTTAATTAACACAATACCAATAATCAGGGCGAGTAGGCCGCAGAACTTGGCGACGGTAATGGGCTTGACGGGCAGATCAAACCAACCAAAATGTCCTGCAATGATCGCAACCAGAATCTGTCCGGTGAGAGCGTAAGACATCATCGCCCCTATACCCATTTTCGGAATAAGAAAATAAAACAGGGCGATGCCAAAGGCACTCAGTACCCCACCGGAAAACCATAAATAACCCGGTACCGACCTGATCGCGTCTGCCGATGGGTACTCCTTGGTAAACGCGACCACGGCGAGTGAGGTAAACAAAAGACTACTTGTAAAGGCAACAGAAGTGCCCAGCAGCGAGTTATTAAGCAGCACCCCAAGCTGCGCGTTCATGCTCGCTTGTGTGGCAATGGCGGCACCTGCCATGAATGCAAGTAAAGATAAATAATTCATACTTAAAAAGTTTGAATCATTTCCTCAGCATCAAAACGAACTTTCTGCATGCGGGCATATGGATCATCTTTATGACGCTTACCAATGGGACAAATTACGGCGGTAGTTAGCCCTTTATCAGCAAGCCCAAGAACGTTATCGTAGCCTTCGGCATTAAAACCCTCCATGGGGCAGGCATCAATTTCCATGATTGCCGCACAGGTTAAAAAATTCCCTAGCGCCAAATAGGCTTGATTTTTAGCCCAGGCATTTTTTTGCTGATGTGTTTTTTTCGCTAATGAACTTTTTATTTGATCAATCATGTCTTGTAATTCTTCTGACGGGACACCACGAATTTTACAAACTTGATTAATATACGCATGTACAATTTCATCACCGAGGTTGGTTTGAGTCGCAAAAACGATGAGATGTGAAGAGTTAAGCACTTTATCTTGTCCCATAGAGTAGGCCAACAATCGCTGTCTAATCTCAGTTGATATTACTATCAACAATCGGTAAGGCTGCAAGCCAAACGACGATGCACTCAAGCGTGTTGCCATTAACAACTCTTGAACCTTGTCATTATTAATAACATCCGTTGAAAATTGTTTAACCGCATAACGCCAATGCAGGGATTTTATGACATTCACTGTAGTCACCTTGGGTTGCTAATGAATATAACAGATTACAGAGGAAGGTGGCTGATGACATTTACATAGGTTGATAATTTACGATTTTTTACGAATCCGGCTAAGTTGCGTAGGTGTTATGCCCAAATGAGAGGCGATATGATATTGGGGTATTCTTGAACAAATGGATGAATGCTCCTTAATGAATCGCGCATAGCGTTGAGTCGCATCTTCTTGAACTATCTCAACCTCACGGGCGTCTTTCGCGAGCAACCAATTTTTTTCCAAGTAATAAATTTGGAATAGCTTTAAATCATTCGCCTCTAACAGGAGATTTCTAAAGCCGCCAAAATTAATGCTGATTACGGAAGAGGGTTCGAGCGATTCAACCGTGAGTCGTGATGGGGTGGAGGTTAATAGCGCCGTCATGGCACCGGGAAAAGTCCCCTCATCAAAAAACAGCTTATTGTACTCGTTGCCGTTGGCATCAGTAATAAAGACCCTGAATAAGCCTGAATACACAAATGAAAATGAGGTTGGTAATTCACCAGACGGATATAAAATGCAATTTTTTTCAATATGCCTGAAATCACAAATGGCTTTCAATGCCGCCCACGTTTCATTTGAAATTGGCGAATAGGAGTCCATCACTTGTTTTAACGCGATGAAGGCGTCGTTTTTTACATTGTCATTACCCAAGTAATCTGATCCTCGTGATATTTATCGTTATAGATATGCCCGTTCAAAATCTACCTTGTTATGCGAATTGCCTAACAGCCCATCGAACCGGGCGGTAAAATGATATGGCTACCTCGCTGGCAAAGAACAACGAAGCTGAGATGTTCGGGGCCACGGACGGTCTCTATGCTGGAGACACGCGGTAATTTAGGCATGCACCGTCACATCAAAGGTAGTAATTAAAGGTCGCCCAGAAGTGGTGATTGGGCATTCCTCCAGGTAAAGCTCGGTGGCTTCGCGCAAATTTGCCAAGGCTTCCTTGACGGACTCGCCCTGTGTAGTTGTTCCCGTCTCGGGATTAAGTGCAGTAAACCCGCCTTCCGGCGCTGGAATGAGAACCGCTGTAAGAATCATTGGAGTGCCGCCTCTCAGATCAAAAAAATCATTACTTTTGGGCTGAAAAAATCTAACGTTTTGTTGTGCCGCGTTGCTTATATAAAATTTAGTACTCCCATGTATACTATCACATAGAAAAAAATTGGGAGCATCAGCGTAAACAGGATAAAAAATGTAATATCCCACCATCTCTTAATACGGCTTTTGACTTTAACTGAAAATGCGGCGGCCAATGCAATAAAATAGAACGATATTATTCCAATAATAGAACTACCAAAAAAAGCGATTAGTATTGCTTGATCCTGTGATGTGGCCGAGCCGTCAAGAATAACTGTTTTACCCGACTCCCAGTGTACTATAGCTATAAAAACAATCAATGACGCAACGTAGGTAACCCATAACATGGGTTTCTTACCTTCGATATGGTTAATGAATTTTCTAAATCGCATGGTGTGATTATTGAAATTTTCTTGCAGCTTCGATGACTGGCTTCAACTTTGAACAACGCGGTAGCACAAGAATTGTAATGACCCGGTTACTTCGAATTTTTGTATCCACAATGCGATGGCTGGATAATAATCACCACTAACTCTTCTAGTTCCTTTGAACGATAGACCATACGTAGTTGGACACCGTTTTTTAAGAATGTAAGATAATCCCTATTCGAACACGCTTGTCCAAGGAGTTTCTTTGACATCTCTGTTTTTAAATCATCCAGTTTAATTTCTTTTTTGCTGTGCTTGAAAAATGTAATAAAATAACTAAGCTCTCTATCACCAGCTTTTACCTCATCGATTCTAAGTTCGCTGTCGATAATTGTCGGTAGTTTTTTATTAATTGCTAATTCGGCTACCGCAAGGTCTCTGTTTAGATCAGAAATTTTACTTTTTTCCATAGCAACTGTTAATTGACAAATACTAAATAGCATTAACAGTAAACCACTCGATCTGAATGATAATTTCATAATATTTTACCAGAAGTTAACGGTTAGAGATTTCTGGATAAAGATCCGCATAATGTCCATCTTATGAGTGGTAACCTCAGCTTCAATATTTAAGTTAAGGTAAGTTCCAAGCGGCTACTCAAAAACAGGCCGCATGAAAGAACGCTCATAACTAATGAAACACCTTGTTTCTGCGTAGTAGCGCATCGCCGCCTGGCATTCCGGATCACGGGTGGCTTTGCTGCGGTAGATCTCATATTCAGCAAGCGAAGGAAATGAAAACAAGGCAAGCGCGATGTTGTTCGCGCCTTCGTGCGGCATGAAGTAGCCGTGATGTTTGCCGCCGAATTTCTCAACCAGCGGTAGCCACATCTTTGCGTAAACCTCAAACTCCTTGAGCTTGAAAGGATCGACCACATAGCGCAGATAACAAGTAATCACCGTATTCTCCTGAAGGGTTGAATGAGTCTGTTCATTTACCGTTTTTTCTTAAGTTTTGAACCGACCTCGACGATGGCGTTAATAGCCGGGATCAATTCCTGTCCCAATGCCGTCAGGGTGTATTCAACGGAGGGCGGTGATGTCGCTAAGACCTGGCGGGTAATCACCCCTTTTCCTGTTAGTTCCCGCAGTCTGGCGCTGAGAACCTTGGCAGAAATACGCGGGATGTCATGCCGCAATTCGCCGAAGCGGCGCGGCCCTGCACTCAAATACCAGATGACGTTGGGTGTCCAGGCTTTGCCTAAAAGGGACATGCATTGGGTGAGCGGACACGCCAGTGGTGGCGGTGGGGCTTTGTTTTTTCGTAATCGTAACGCCATCGGGATGTTTCCTCCAGTAACCCAATAGATACCACAGTTTATTAGTAACGGCCAGTTATATCGTATACAAAGGTAACTACAGGCTGCTAGCATTCTCTCACCAGCGCGGTTTCGCGCGTTATCACGACAAGCGATATGACATCAACAGAGACAACCATGGACTCACGTTACGCAGAGGTAGTGACTGTTTTATCAGACTACTTCAATGGTCTATACCACAGTGATACGTCCAAACTCGCCGAGGTCTTCCATCCCATGGCACAGTATGTTTGCGTGACGGATAGTACGTTCCTGCGCCTCAACATGGACGAATACTTTCCGATTGTCGATCAACGACCTTCACCAGCCAGCCGGAATGAACCACGTCATGACCGGATCATATCCATTGAGTTTGCCGGGCCCGTGACCGCCTTGGCACGCGTGGAGTGTTCCATCGGGCCGAAATTTTTTACGGATTTTCTGACCTTTATTTTTATCAACGGGCGATGGCAAATTATCTCAAAGGTTTTTCACTATGACCTGCGGGAATAAACCCAGCGCTGAATTTTTCAATCGACAACCAACGGAGTCCACCCATGCCTTACGTCAATATTAAAATCACCAAAGAGGGTGCAACAGCGGAGCAGAAAGCCGCACTCATGAAAGGAGTGACAGATATTCTGGTGCGTGTCCTCAACAAAAATCCGGCAACGACTTTTGTTGTCATTGATGAGGTGGAGAAAGAAGATTGGGGCATTGGCGGTGTTCCGGTCGATGAGTTTCGTAAGAAAAATATTATTTAAATCACGTCAACAAAGGAAACAGAAAAAATGAAACTTTACTACTTACCCGGTGCTTGTTCACTTTCACCACACATTGTACTGCGAGCCTGCCGGACCCGGCCAGCGCCGGCAAGGCT
>JANNJI010000192.1:0-4430 GCA_031405795.1 Gammaproteobacteria bacterium | reverse complement strand
GTAGCCCGGAGATACTAAAGGCCTATCTACACACCAGCGACTGTTTGGCGAAAGGTAATTTGTCGGGAAGTGAACGTGAAGTGATTGCCTTGGTGGTGTCACAAGCCAATCGCTGTGAGTATTGTCTGGCCGCGCACACTCTGGTGGGTGGCATGCAAGGTCTCAAGCCGGAGCAAATGCAGGCGATTCGTCGCGGCAAGCCACAGGAATTGAAACTGGCGGCATTGGTCACTTTTGTTCAGGCAGTATTATCGCAACAGGGCGCGGTGTCGGATCAGGAACTTGCCAATTTTAAATTAGCCGGGTATTCCGACGCGCAGGTGCCGGACGTCATGCTCACCATCGCCATGACGGTCTTCACCAACTATTTTAATCACGTGCATCAGACAGTGGTGGATTTTCCGCTGGTCGAGAGTATATGACAATGAATAAATCAAAATCATCTTTCAGTCTTGTGTTATTGCTGGTACTTGGCGGCGGCGTGATCCTGAGTGGCTGTAGTTCAACTCGACTTACGCCATTGGCCAGAGACTACACCTTGGAGAGCTTTCAAGAAGCTGCAGGCTGGCCGAACCAGGATGCGGTGTTATTGCTGGCAACGATGCAACTTTTTTATTCGACAGGCCGCACGCAAGAGGGTGTGCAATTATTTCAATCGCTGAGTGAGGCCTATCCTGATCGCGCGTTATTAAAAGCCTGCGAGGCAACGCTCAGGGCAAAAATGGCTGCCGATGTATCGCTGCTGACGCGTACCGGCTGGGTCAATGAGGCTCTCGATAAACTGGATGAGGCAGCAAAGGACGGCTCGATTGAAACCTTGTATTTAAAAGGGTTGGTTGAATCAGAGTTGCCTGGATTTATTTTTGGCCGAGCCGGGGCAGCTGTATCGGATCTCAACACCGTGTTACAACGGCAACAGGAACTGCCCTTCGAGGCAACGCGCAGTATTCATACCGCACTGGCACGTGCGCACGATACGCTCGGTGACGAACAAAATTCCCGACTCCATTTACGGATGGCGGGCATTTCCTCTTTGGATGGTCCGCATCTTCTCTCCAATAACCAGGCGATTTCATTTTTAACCAACGCCAGTGTTACCGCGAGAGATGGATACCGATTCGTCAAGCCTCAGGTCGTGGAAGTTGCAAAAAAATTCTGGGTTATTCAGGGTTATGATTTTGCGAACATCATTGCCTGGGAAACCTCGGAGGGTGTGGTGCTGGTTGATACCGGGACGACCATTGCGTCGGCGGAAAAAGCCAAAGCGGCACTACGTAGCGTCACGCAAAAACCCATTCACACCATCATCATTACCCATTCGCATTGGGATCATGTCGGTGGTATTTCAGTTTTTCTGGAGCCAGCAACAAAAATCATCGCCAGTAGCTTGTTCAAGCAGGAACTTCAGGTAATTAACCAATCACCATTGCCATTTCATTATGTGTTTGGCAGGGATGCAAAAAAAGATGTTTATACTTTAAAGCCAGATCGCCTTATTCAGAAAACAGAGGAGTTAACCATCGGTGGGTTGCAACTACGATTAATCCCTGTGTCAGGGGGAGAGACCGTGGATGCGTTGATTATCTACGATGAACAAAAGCAGATTGCGATCGTCGGTGATGTATTAATGCCATACTTTGGCGCACCCTGGGCGGCGGAAGGATCAGCGGAAAATTTATTGGCCACCATCGGCGCCTTGCGAACATTGAATGCCAAACAACTGATTCATGGTCACGACCCGCTTACTCGTTATTACAATACTAACGCCCTTGCCGGTCTGGAGCCAGCTATTGCAGAAACTATCAAAAATACGAAACAGCTGACATCAATGGGTTTCACGGCGACCGAGATTCTTCGTGATCTTGATCTGCCGGTTGTTTTGAAAAACGAACCGCATGCCGTACTCGGCTTCCTGGTGATGCGAGAAGGCCTGATCCAACGCGTTGCCAGAGAGCAGACCGGTTACTGGAGCGCCGACGGCGAAGGTATCGATCCGGTAACACTGGATGACATGGCGTTAGCTATCGATCTTGTCGGCGGCCAATCCGTCTCGGCGTTCATCAATGCCAGTGAAAATCTCTTGCATCGCGGCGATAATCATCTGGCCGTGCGCATTGCCAAACTGGGTACGCTGCGATACCCAGCAGATAAAAAAATGCAAAAGATCTATATAGCCGCGCTTGATCGCCTACGCGATAAAAACCAGTTGATCAACCCGTTCAAGTTCATGGTGTATTCTGAGATGGCAGGCAAAGAGCTCACGCCGGTTGATGAAACGGGCAAACTATTTTCTGTTCCACATGCGCCGCATGGCAATCAGACCGAGTAGAGGGCCGGGCAGTAACAACCAGGCAACGTATGACGAAGCGAGTGGCCAGAGAATAGTACTCAATTCAATAGAGGCAATGGTGATTGCAAAGCCGATGCTATTCATCAGTGCGAGTGCTCCGCCGATGCTATCATCAGCACAGGTTTTCGCAGCCAGGGCTGAAAACTGCGGTGAATCAGCTACCACGAAAAATCCCCATACCAGCAGCAGCAAAAGCACAAAGGGATAAGGCATAACCTGTGCCCAAGGATAAATCAAACAAAGCAATGCCGATCCGGCCAGTGCAATGATCGCAATCTTGCCACTTCCACAGCGGTCGCTCAGCATTCCGCCTGTGACGCAACCGATGCCACCAGCGACAAATATGCCAAATACTACTAATGATATGTCGTGCTCGTTTGTTTCAATGCTTTTTTGTGTAATCAGCAACGGCACAAGTGCCCAGAACGCATAAAGCTCCCACATGTGGCCAAAGTAACCAAAGGCAGTTGCACGAAATGCAGGAATACGAAATACCTGCAGCACACTGCCCCAATGGATTTGACGCTTGCTGCTGTGGTGTGGTCCATCGCCGAGGCACCACACCATCGCCGCTGCTACTATCGCTAGGATCGACGTGAAAATAATCACGCTTTGCCAAGTAGGCATCATGTTGATACCGCGTATAAAATGCGGTAAGCCGGTACCTAAAGCCAGTGTGCCGACCAGCCAACCCAGCGCGTGCCCGGCTTTGTCGGGTGTCCAGCTCATCACCAGCTTCATGCCAATCGGATAAACTCCGGCGAGAGTTGCGCCCGTCACGAAGCGAAATAACAAAGCAGCAGCGAGATTACCCTCCACACTGACGAATACCGCATTCGCCATTGCACCTGCAATGGCGCACGCGGCGAAGATACGACTGGCCGAGAATCGATCAGCCAGTCCGGACAAAGCGAGGAACAATGTGCCGACAATAAAACCCAGTTGCACAGCGCTGGTCAAATGTCCAATCTCAACGGTGGTAATGCCCCATTTATTATGTAGCGTATCGGCAATGGCATTGATACTGAACCACAACGATCCCCCAAACAGTTCTGCAATCACGATGAGAGTAATAGCATAGCGAGCCATCATTAGGAGATCACAAACTCAGCGTTAAAATAACCAGACGCGCCAACCAGCATCTTCCAAGCCAAGAATGTCGATTTGGCCGAAACTCTCTGCTGATCCTCGCACAAGACCGCAGGCGGCACTGGCTGAATCAACGTGATCAAAAGCAATTGCACAGTTCTCGCACGCGCCCTTGATGGTACCCGCTTGCGACACTTCTTTAAACAGCGTATGCATCGAATGGTCATGTTCAGCCAGGACGCCAGGCCAATACGTGCCTTCGGCTGCGAAGTAGACTTCCACACTATCACCTCGGGAGTGAGCTTGTTTGGCGTGAGCGAGGGCGTGGAAAACACGTCCTGCTTCATTTTGGCCGGAGTATATTACAAATGCCTGTTTCTTTGTTGACATGGATTTTTCCTTTTTTCAAATAATAATAAAATCAATTAAAATTACAATTGTACGATTAACGTGATAAATAGTCAGGCTGCGTGATATTTTGCACACCTTGAAAAATATTCATCATATTTTTAATTAAAGTATCACTGTTGATACACTAAATAAAATGAATTATTATGAACTGACTATTCATGTATGGAGAATATTCGTGGAATTGACTGACTTAAGAATATTTATTGATGTCGTTGATTCTGGAGGTATTACAGCTGCCGCCAATAAAGTTCATCGGGTTCCTTCGGGAATCACAACCCGTATCAAGCTGCTTGAAAAGGAGTTGGGTGTCTCTCTTTTTGAACGTATCCGAAAGAAAATGATCTTAACTTCAGATGGGACCTTGTTTTTAGGCTATGCAAAACGTATTGTTTTTTTGGCTGACGAGGCTGTTTCAACAGTCAGAAACTCCGTAGAACAGGGCAGTTTAAGAATAGGATCCATGGATTCTGTTGCTTTCAGGTTTTCTAACGAACTTAGTAAATATCATAATACTTATCCCAATGTGTCACTCAGCCTTGTGTCGGGTACGGCACATGAACTCATTGGCATGGTCAAAAAC
>JANNJI010000191.1:0-4056 GCA_031405795.1 Gammaproteobacteria bacterium | reverse complement strand
GCGGCTCCAAAGCTGGCGCGAGACGACATACATGTCGCGTTGCACCCGCGCGAATTCAGCCTCCGCTTAAATTTCAGCGCCATTGCCCCTGCTTTTAAGGGCATTTATCGGCCGCCCGGCTCGGGGTACAATGCGTCACAGTTTATAACTACCCCTTATCACCCGGCCAGGCAAAGATCACCATGGATAACGAACCGCTCTATAACACGACCGTATCGGTCGAATCCGCCTATCTATCCGATGAATCGGACCCCGATAACCATCGCTATGCCTTTTCCTACACCGTGACCATTCGTAACGAAGGCCAGGTACCTGCCAAGTTACTCACCCGCCATTGGGTTATCACCGATGCCGACGGCAAGGTCCATGAAGTGCGTGGTGCGGGCGTCGTCGGCGAACACCCCCATTTGCGCCCCGGCGAAGGCTTTCGCTACACCAGTGGTACCGTACTTGATACCCCGGTCGGCAGCATGCACGGCAGTTATCAAATGGTCGCCGATGACGGCAATAAATTCGATGCCACCATCGCCCCGTTTCGCCTGTCAGTGCCACGCATTCTCCATTAAACCGCCGCTGATTACTGTCATTTCACGTGTGCAGCGAGATCCGGGCAAACTGTGCTGCGGACAGAAAAGCAATTAATCAGCACTTGCTTAAAACATTATGTCACTAAAATTCAGCTACACCTTATTCGCCCCGTTCTACGACGCCATGGTGGGGCGCGCCACGCGCACCATGCGCCAAGACAGCTTGGCACAATTGGGCGACGTCACGGCGCAACATATATTACTCGCCGGCGTGGGTACCGGGCTGGATTTACCCTACTTACCCAAAGGCGCATCGTATGTTGGTGTCGATATCACCCCAGCCATGCTGCAACGCGCACAACACCAGTGTCCGCCCGATTTACATATGGAATTTCATTGCGCCGATGTGCAACACCTGCCATTTGCGGCAAACACCTTTGATCAGGTGATCCTGCATCTGATCCTGGCCGTTGTCCCGCAGCCGATTGCCACCTTGCAGGAAGCCGCGCGTGTACTCAAACCCGGCGGCAGTATCATTATCATGGATAAATTTCTGCGCAGAGGACAGACGGCCTTGCTGCGCCGACTCATCAATCCCATTCTTCGCCATTTTGCTACCAGCACCACCGTGGTGTTTGAAGATGTCCTGGCACACTGTCCATCGCTACACGTACACAGTGATGTACCCGCGCTGGCCGATGGCTGGTTCCGGCGCATTGTGTTGCGCAAGGAAAAATAATTTACCATGGCCATCTACGCAATCGGTGATGTGCAAGGCTGTTTGAATTCGTTGCAAGCCCTGCTGGAAAAAATTCACTTCAACTCCACGGAAGATCAACTCTGGTTTGTCGGTGACTTGGTGAATCGCGGTCCGGATTCATTGGGCGTGTTGCGCTTTGTAAAACAATTAGGCGATAGTGCGATCACTGTGCTGGGCAATCATGATTTGCATCTGCTCGCCGTCGCCCATGGCCTGCGCGCCGACAAACACCATGACCTGGTTGATATCCTGCACGCCAACGACAAAGATGAATTACTGCATTGGTTACGGCAGCGACCGCTGCTGCATCACGACACCACCTCTGGATTTACCCTCATCCATGCCGGTCTGCCGCCACAATGGGATCTGGCCACCGCCCAACAGTGCGCACAGGAATTGGAAACCGTCTTACGTGGTAATGACTACACACCCTTTCTCGCGCAGATGTACGGCGATCAGCCGGATCGATGGTCGGTTGATTTACATGGCATGGACCGCTTACGTTTTATTTGCAATTGTTTTACCCGCCTGCGTTATTGCGAGATCGATGGCCGCCTGGCCTTAAATCACAAAGGCCCTCCTGGTACACAACCCACATCACAGCGGCCCTGGTTTGACATGCCTGATCGCCAGAACAAGGACAGCGCGATCATCTTCGGCCATTGGTCAACCCTCGGCGCTTATCACGCCCCTGGTATCTTTGCGATTGATACGGGTTGTGTCTGGGGTGGTAAGTTAACCGCATTACAACTTGATTGCCTGCCAGTCCGCCACCACCAACTCGACTGTCCGCGCGCGAAAAAACCAGGATTAAAATTGTAGGTCGGGCAGGCCGCTCCTGGGCATCCATGCCATCGCGGCATTCGTACATCGTGTACATCAAGCCCGACCTACACAAGAATTACATCGCAAACATCAAACCAGCACCTGACGTGTTTCCGCAATGAAGCGTTGGATCTGCTGCTCAATACGCGGATCGATCATTACCTCCGGTCGCCTGCCATTAGGGCAGGCGAGTCGTGGCGTGGTGCCGAACAGTCGGCAAATCAGCGGACGTTCCGCATAGACTTGACAACCATCGTCACCTAAATGCGGACAGCGCAGCGCAGCCAGCGCCGCTTCATGCTGCTGATCGCTCTTCACCGGAAGCCTCGCCATCTCTTCGCTGGAGGTGGTCACCGGCCCGCAGCAATCGTGACAACCGGGGACACACTCAAAAGAAGGAATCTGTTCACGTAAATTTTGGATACGGCGATGATTGTATGTCATAAACTAACGTTGAGCCGAACCAGTTGTTTAAAATGCGGGATAAGCGGATTGGCAATTAACTGTTCCAGTTCTTTGGCGCGCTGCGTCAGCACACCACGGCTTGTCGACATTGTGCTTTTGCCACAGAATATAATCCAGTTGCCACTTGCAACGGTACATTGATAGACTTCAACGAACAAGGCGACAAATGATCGGATCACCGGAGAATCATCGGTTGGCAATTCATGGTAATTTAAGACCAGCCAACCCTCGGCACTCAGCAGTTTGTGACACTGCTCGATATAGTCTTGCTGCAACTGCAAGGCGTTCATCCCATATTGATGGTATAAATCACTCAAGATAATATCCGTGCTGCCCGCAGTGGCCGTTGCTAAATAGTCACTCACATCGCCCTGCGTCACCTGCAATCTGGAACTGTGAGGTAAGTAAAAAAAACGATAAGCCACGTCAATCACAGCGCGCCGCAACTCGATGGCATGGACAGTCAGTTGCGGAAAGGCGCGATGCAGACATAACGCCAAACTCCCGCCGCCCAGACCGAACAGGGTTACATGGTTTGGTTTAATGAACAGCAAGCTTAGTAACATGGCTTGCGTATATCCATGCACAAGGGCATGAGGCTTGCTAATTAAAACACTGCTTTGTTCATAAATAGAGCCAAGGGTGAGCGTGCGGCGGTCGCGGCGCTCGAGTACGATAACCGAACCTATTTCATCGTCGACACGATAAAGTTCTTCACCCTTCATTTCATATGAAAATAACTCGTGTAAGTATTGCATTGTTTTAACTAATTTTTACCTTAAAGCGACAAGCAAAACACCTTGTTTCAATCCCGTCACTTGATTCAAAAACAGGGCGTCTGCCCTTATGATTGTATGTAGGTTAAATCATTTTAATCAAATTTACCATGAGGAAATATTTCTCGTCTCCTAAAGAGTGGACGCGAGGTTTACGCGCAAATCGTTTGCGAACTGTCCCGATATCAAACCGGGTCGGCGGCGGCGCGCCAGTAAAAATACAGCAGTATCGCCATCACCCCGGCCAACGGGTGCCAGAGCATGCCGTGAGGCTGGAAGCCACTGTGTGGATCACACATGAAATTACCCGTGTGTGATGCAACCCAAAAGAAGGTTGCCGCAAGAATCGCGACGACGGCAAGCACCCAGAGTGTTATGGTGCCGGGCCGCCCCTGCATGACTTTGCCACTACGCACCCAGATATAAACCTCAATCACCAGATAGGCCACCACTAATATCATGATATTGACGAACGACGGCAACACGGTGTGCAAAAAGGTAAAGAGTGCCACCGTCGCCACATAGCCGATCCAGAAAAACCAGGCGTTATTCCAGATGCGACGTATCGAATAAAATGCCAGGAAGGACGCATAGACGTACATGGATAACCCGTCCATCACTCCTCCCCATTCGGTCAACGATCCATGAAACCACATACTTCCCAGGCCGAGGAATAACACGGCGAATATATACAGATCAGGCA
>JANNJI010000190.1:0-6853 GCA_031405795.1 Gammaproteobacteria bacterium | reverse complement strand
CCAACGAACAGGTCAGCCTGGTCGACGCAGCCATGCCCGGCATGCTGCCGGTGCTCAACAAATTCTGCGTCGAACAGGCGGTCCGCACGGGCCTGGGCCTGAAGGCGCAGATCAATCTCAAGAGCACGGTTTCGTTGAGATGGGTGACAATTCCGCCGCCGATGCTGCGATCAAAGGTCTGAATGGTACAACGCTAAAAGGTCGCGCCATCAAGGTAAATCAAGCCCAGCCCAAGGGTGATCGTCCAACAAAGCCACGTCGTCCACGCTATTAATATCGTCTGGTAATCATTCATGTGAGAGCTTGTGCTGTAAAAGGCACAAGCTGTTTGCATTCAGGCTGCGGTGGTAATCTAATACTTCAAGCCAAGTTGTCGCCACCGGTGACGGCTGGATCCGTTATTCATTTTATTCTTGTTTATCGGCGAATCTGTCCACACACATTGCTGTGGCAGCTGCTACCGCGATGGGCATCACAATAAAATTTACCAGAGGGATCAAGGTGGCAATCGTGACGGCACTGCCATAACCCAAGGTCAGTGTGCGCTGTGTGGCAACGGCACGACGAATATTAGTAAACGTGAGGCCGCGATTGCCCATGGGATAATCCAGATATTCCACACTGAACAACCATGCGCCGAATACGAACCAAATAATTGGCGCCAGTGGCGGCAAAAAAATGGAAACAATAAACAGTGGTATTGCCCACAACAGGTAATAGCCCCATTTCTTTAACTCATTGAGTGTTGTCACGACAATATCCTGTAACACGGTGCGACCGCTGCCCGGTGGCGCATGGCCAGTGAGTTGCTTTTCTACTGCAGCGGCCAGATAACCGTTGAACGGTGCGCCAACCAGATTACTGAAAAAACTAAACGTGAAAAACATGAATAAACCGGCGAGCAGGGCAAAGAATATCCATAAGATATTGCTTAACCACTGCAACCCATCTGGCAAGAACGACTGTAGATAGGTCAGCAGATCAGTGAAATAACTGCCTGCCAGCCAGAACAAGAATAAAAAGATGCCGATGTTGATTACCAATGGTGCGACGACAAACCGTTTGACACCCGGTTTCGTGATCAACGAGAGCCCTCGCCACAGATAACCAAACCCTGCAACAAATGAACCTGCCGTGGTTTTACTTTGAATGGTATTGCGCATGGGCACCTTGTTTAGCTAATAATGCCGCACCATAGGCTGCATCCGTATGCAGCGCGAGGGTGACGGGAACCTGTAAATAGCGCGAACGAATGCGCATCCATGGATCGTTATACGCACCGCCACCAACACTGCGCACCGCACGGGGATACGGCGCGCCCAACTGTTCAAGGCGACGATACCCTTGATATTCGATCTGCGCAATCCCTTCGAGCAAGCCCTGAAAAAATCGCGCATCGTCGTCAGGGCGTGGTTGCATGCGCGGTGGCAAGTCGGGGTCGTGAAGGGGAAAACGCTCACCCGTGCGCGGCAAGGGGTAGTAATTCAATCCGGTGGCTTGCTGTGGGTTTATCTGTGGGGTTAACTCACGCATTTGTTGTTCGCTGAAGCATTGTTTTAATACCGCACCGCCGCTGTTGGATGCACCGCCCACTAACCAATATTGACCAAACGGCTGACTATAGACACCGTAATCCGCAGCGAAAATCGGTTTATCGCTAATCACTTTTAATACCAAGGTAGAGCCTAACGAGGTCACTGCATCACCCAATGTCTGTATACCCGTAGCCATCACGGCGGCGTGACTGTCGGTGGTACCGGCGACAATCAAGGTATCACTCGCTAATTTCCATTGGGCCGCGACAGCAGGATCAATCGTGGTGATAACCGTGCCGGGGGCATGTACCTGCGGCAGCCAACTGCGTTTAATACCCAGTGACTGTAACCAGTCTGGCCAGGACTGTGTGATCGGATCAAAACCACTCTTTAAACAATTATTCACATCGCTGTGACCGGGTTGTTGAGTAAATTGCGCGGCAAGCCAATCGGCTTGGTGTGCGACGGTAGCGAGATTTGCGCACGGGTAGTGCGCGAGCAACCAGAGTAATTTGGGTAATCCGGCCGTGATCATTCGTGCGGGTGATTCACTGGGCGCCAGCTTGGTGATGCGTTCACACTCATGATGGGCGCGAGCATCGTTGTACATCAGTCCTGGTGTCAGCGGGTTGTTGTGTTTATCGGTCAGCAGCACCGTCCCCGAGGTACCATCGATCGCGATGGCCTTGACCTGCGTAAGATCACCGTTTTCTTGTAACGCCTGCAACACCGTCTGCACCGCGTCCCACCACATCTGAGGTGATTGCTCAATGGCCTCACCATCACTGCATGGTGTAGGTAAGGGGACGCTGGCTTGGGTGATGAGGGTGGCGGTGTCGTCGATCACACAACCTCGTACACCGGAGGTGCCGATATCGATACCAAGATAGAGGTTGGCTCTGCCCTTGAGCGGGGCCATGTGGGTTATGGCAGGGTGACGGGTGAAGGAGCTTGCCACTGGGGTTGGCGGTATTCAGCCACGACGCTGGTATAGATACCACCGCGCACGTTGAATTCAGCGGTGAGACGCATAAAGCGGGGATCGGTGGCTTTTACCAGGTCATCAAGGATTTGATTGGTCACTGCCTCATGAAAGGCGCCGGTATCACGGAAGGCCCAGATATAGAGCTTCAACGATTTGAGTTCCACACAAAATTTATCCGGCACGTACTCCAGATGGAGGATCGCAAAATCCGGTTGGCCGGTCTTTGGGCACAGGCAGGTGAATTCCGGCAGGCGCATGCGAATGGTGTAATCACGCTCCGGCATAGGATTGGCGAAGGTGTCGAGGTCTTTACTGGGTTTGCTGGGCATAGGGCGAACGATACCGAACCCAGACAGGTACGACAAGAGCAGTCAGACAATTTTCTGTGATGTCAATCTTGTCGATCACTTACGCAATCGAGTATCTTAGCCGCCATGCATCTACGAAAAATCAAAGTCGCTGGCTTCAAATCCTTTGTCGACCCGACCACCATCCCACTCCCAGGTCAACTCATGGGCATTGTTGGCCCCAATGGCTGTGGCAAATCCAATGTTATCGACGCCGTGCGCTGGGTTATGGGTGAAACCTCTGCCAAGCAGTTACGCGGTGATTCCATGGCCGACGTGATTTTCAGCGGCTCGACCACCCGCAAACCGGTGGGGCAGGCCACGGTCGAGCTGATGTTCGATAACAATGAAGGCAAATTGGGCGGACAATACGCCAATTACACCGAAATCTCGGTTAAGCGCACGGTCACCCGTGACGGTCAATCACACTATTTTCTCAACGGTACCCGCTGCCGCCGCCGGGATATCACCGATATCTTTTTGGGCACGGGCTTGGGGCCACGCAGTTATGCAATCATCGAACAAGGGACGATCTCACGCATCATCGAGGCCAAACCCGAGGAGTTGCGCGTATTTCTGGAAGAGGCCGCTGGTATTTCCAAATATAAAGAGCGTCGCCGGGAAACCGAGACCCGCATTCGGCATACCCGCGATAACCTGGATCGTTTGAATGATCTACGCGATGAACTCGACAAACAGTTGGCGCATTTACAGCGGCAAGCCAAAGCGGCAGAAAAATATAAGATCCTGAAAGAAGAGGAACGACTGTTGCAAGCCCAATTACAGGCCTTGCGTTGGCAGGTGTTGGATCAAAAGGCCAAACTCGTCGAATCATTGTTACGTGACAAGGAAACCGCACTGGAAGCAGCGCGGGCCCGGCAACGCAATATTGAAACCGAAATTGAAAAACACCGTGAAACTCATACCGAGGCCAACGATGTTTTGAGTAAAGTGCAAAGCCGGTTTTACGCCGTGGGTTCCGATATCGTCCGGCTGGAACAATCGACCCAGCACGCGCGCGAACGCCGTGCACAACAACAACACGATTTGAACCAATTAGAAAAAGATTTACAAGCGGCGCAACACCACATTGATACCGATAAAGAACGCATTAACCAATTGCGGCACGAACTGACGGGATTGGAGCCGACCTTGGCGACGGCGCAAGCCGATGAACAGGCGGCACAGGCTCAATTGCATCAAGCCGAACAGACCATGCATACCTGGCAGCAAGAATGGGATGTGTTTAATCAGCAGGCAACGGAACCGGCACGCGCGGCCGAGGTGGAAGGTGCGCGCATCCAGCAACTCGAACAACAGTTGCTGCAATTAAAAACACGGCACGAACGCCTGTCGCAAGAGTTGCAGCAGCAGGAAAAGCAAGATGTCAGTAGTGACGTGAATACCAAGCAGCAACAATTGCAGTCGCTTGAAACGCAATTGCAACAGCATCAGCAGACATTGCAACAGCAACAACAACAGATTACCACCCATCGCACACAAATCAGCAGTACTACCCAGCAACTTGATGGGGGTCGCAACCAATTACAAGGTTTACTCAGTCGGCAAGCCTCGCTGTCAGCATTACAACAAGCGGCGTTGGGTAAACAACAGGCCGGTGTCAATCAATGGTTGATCAGCCAGAACCTCAACAATGCCAAGCGGCTGGCTGAAACATTACAGGTTGATAACGGTTGGGAACGCGCGGTGGAGTGTGTCCTGGGTGCACATCTCGAAGCGGTTTGTGTGCCGAGCTTGGATAACATTTTTAATCAAGTCAGCAGTTTGACTAAGGGACAATTAACCCTGGTTGAAACCAATGCGGCGGATAATGCGGTTGCCGCTGCCAAGGCAACACGGCTACGTGACAAAATTAATTCCGCCATTAGTTTGGTACCCATGCTAGACACGGTATATGCCGTGGATTCGCTGGCGGAGGCATTGACGCTGCGTGGACAATTGGCGCGGCACGAGTCGGTAGTGACACGCGATGGTATCTGGTTGGGCGTGAGTTGGCTGCGCATTGTTAAAGAGCAGGATGTTCATAGCGGCGTGTTACAACGTGAACAGGAACTCAAGACCCTGAGTATCCAAATTGCCCAGGCGCAAGAGCAGACGACACAGGCACAGCAACAACTGGAGGCCACGCGCAAGGGTTTGCACGATCTGGAGCAGGCCCGTGATACCGAACAGGCCAAACTACAGCAAGGCAGCCGCAATCATGCTGAGCTTAAATCGCAATTTGGTGCGATGCAGGCACGGCTTGAACAAAGCAAAGTGCGCATAACGCAACTGCAACGCGATGTCGGCGAAGCGAAAAACCAGATCATCCAGATAGAAACACAGCAACAACAGGCCAAGGCGCGTCAGCAACAAGCCCAGGAATTGATCGAAGGGCATGTCGTACGGCGCGAAATTTTGACGGCGCAACGTCAGCAATTACAAGCGGCGTTACAGCAATCCCGCCAGCAGGCGCAGCTGGTTCGTGAGCAAGCGCAGAATTCCCGTTTGCGTGCCGAAGCCATTCGTACCGAACTCAACTCGATCCAGCAGGCATTGCAGCGTATAGACACGCAACAGGCGCAGTTGGTGCAACGCCGTGAAGAATTACACACGGCATTGCGTGAGGCAGAGCAGCCGATGCAAAAAATGGCGCAGGAACTCGACCAACTGTTAAAAGTGCGTGTCGAACTCGACGCGCAGGTCAATGCTGCACGCAATAAAGTCCAGGAAATTGATCAGCAGCTGCGGGAACTGGAAGAGCAACGAGTCGAGGCGGAAGAAGCCGTACAAACGGTGCGGACTGAAATAGAGGAAATCCGTATCGGTTCGCAGGAGATTAAAGTCCGTAGCCAGACGCTCACTGAGCAAATTACGGCAGCTAAATATGTGCTGCAAGAATTAATTCAGGGGTTGCCAGCCGAAGCGGATGAAGCACAGTGGCATACCTCTGTGGAAGAGATTGCACGCAAGATCGAGCGCCTGGGGTCCATCAACCTGGCGGCGATTGAAGAATTCGGCCAACAGTCCGAGCGTAAACAATATTTAGACGCGCAACATAAAGATTTGACGGATGCCCTGCAAATGTTGGAGGAGGCGATTAAAAAGATCGACCTCGAAACCCGTGCCCGCTTCAAAGAAACTTACGATAAGGTCAACGCCGGATTGCAGGATTTATTCCCGCGGTTATTCGGTGGCGGCAGTGCCTATCTGGAAATGACCGGTACTGAATTGCTGGAGACGGGTATTACCGTGATGGCGCGCCCACCTGGCAAACGTAACAGCACGATTCATTTGTTATCGGGTGGTGAGAAGGCTCTGACGGCCGTGGCGTTGGTATTTGCGATTTTTGAATTGAATCCGGCACCATTTTGTATGCTCGATGAAGTGGATGCGCCCCTGGACGACGCCAATGTGGCGCGTTTCTGTAATTTGCTCAAGCATATGGCGGATCGCATCCAATTTATTTTCATCACGCATAATAAAGTAACGATGGAAGTGGCGAGTCATTTAACGGGCGTCACCATGCACGAAGCCGGTGTTTCGCGTCTGGTGGCGGTGGATGTGGATGAAGCAGTGAAATTGGCTGCGATGTAATTTTATTTAGTCGAGGGAGTGCGTGCGATGGACGCATTGCGTTTATCGCTGATCATTGTCGGCGTAATTATCATTGCCGTGGTCTACGGCTGGAGTCGGCGTGAACTGATTCAAGACCACACCCGCAATCGAAGCTCCAGATTGTTTGGGATCTTTGCGCGTAAAAAACCCAGTGCGGATAAATCCAGTGTGTTGCCACCCGCCAGTATACCTTCGCCAAACATCAGTACCGATCCTGGCCAACAAACCATAAACCTTGATGATCTGGACACGTATGGTCAGATTATTCCTGATCGTGAATCACCTGAACAAGTCACAATAAAAGACCCGGCGTCAAACGCGGCGGTCCGCGGCATGGCGAAATTGGCCTGCCGCGACAGCGACGTGGC
>JANNJI010000189.1:0-11629 GCA_031405795.1 Gammaproteobacteria bacterium | reverse complement strand
CCCGGTTCTGTTCACAGTTATTTAATGTCTCTTGGCTACTCGCCCTGCGCCACTTTCTTAGTGTCATCCACCAGTTTCTCAAAAGCTGACAAACTCGTCGCGAGTTCGCTCTGCCCGGTGGCAAAGGCGGCTTCACCCAGTGCAGTGATGGTCTGTTTGTTTTGTTTTAATTCCGCCTGCTGGCGTAACAGAAAATAGGCGTCGTTGGCAAAGCCCAACTGGAGTACATGACGGCCCACCTGTAATATCTCGTCATCCGACAGATACGCCACGTTAACAGCACTGCTCAAAAGGCGTAGTGAGGCTGGTTTGTCCGCCGCAGCGGTAACGGATTTTAATACTTTTGTAAACTGTTCCAGCCGTGGTTGGCCATAACCTGCAACATCGCGGATCATACTGTTGGTAATATCACGTTCATTGAGCAACAACGGTGAGCGTACCAGCGCTGCGCGCTGCTCCAATACAGACAAGGGCATTTTTGCAAAGGCCGTCAGGGGCAACTTGCACACCGAAACGGCGTAGCCCACTGACTCCAACTCCTGCATCTGATTGACGGGCACAGGTCCGGGTAAAAAACGTTGTTCCTCGGGTACCCGCAGAGTGGCAAGATACGCTGCCACCATTTTATTGCGCACCACCGGCGAATAATCCATGCCCTTGGTAATGCCAAAGCGTTGGTAATCCTCTGCCGTTTCCAACATCAGTAATGAAACAGTTTTACGTGCCACCCTGAAATGACTGGCATACGCCATTACCAGTGCTTCATCCGTCGCGGCGCGATCTTCTAACTGGCTCACCACGGTCTCGCCATACATGCGTGGCACAATCGGTGAGTTGATGTGCAGTTTTGGCAGTTCAAGCGTGTGTCGTACTTGTTTGCCATCGGCTTCAAGCACCAAGATGATTGGCCCCACTGGCGTACCACGACCGACAAAGCGCAGCTGTTGGCCAAGATAGTGATAACGTATGTTCCCGGAGGGTACCACCTCTTCTGCACCCGCCGCTTCCATGCCCACAATCCGCCACGCTAACATGCGATGTGCCTTGAGTACCGGATCGCGAAACTCTTTGTCGTAAGACGAAATGTATCCTGTGTGGAATACAGCACCATGATGCGCATGCGTCAATAAATCCAACACCTCCACATCCGCTTTGTTATTAAATGGAATGTAGGCATACACACTTGCCACGTAATTACTGTCAAGCGCATCGAGCAGCGCCCGTGGCCGCGTCTCACCCCAGCTGGGTTTGCCAGCGGTTAATAGAAACACATCCCATTTGATATTACTCGTTGTTCCGCTAAACCAGGAGGGTTGTGCTACCTCACGCAAGGCTCGATGCAGATCAGTGGCACCGGCGAGATTCAACTCATAAAGCTGTTTTGCCAATTCAGTGCGCACTTGTTTGTTATTCTCCATAAAACGCGGCTGCCACCAGTGCGTGCCGACATCAAACGTGAGTACGGCAAATTGTTTCAAAACATCTTCATTGGCTGCCAGCAGTTGCAGTAGTAACGCCACTTGCTGTTGAAAACCCGTGTCATACGACGACCGCGCCGAGATATCCAGCACAAAAATACCGTGAGTACGGGAAGGTTGCGCCAATGTCGTTGGCAACTGTGATTTCATTGACAGCGCGAAGTATTTACCGGTTGCCGGATCTTCCCCCGTCAATAGCTGGCCTGCCTGACCATCGAAGTTTAATTCTACTGACTCGCCACTGGCTGGACGGAAATGAAATAGATGCTCATCCCCGTGAACACTTTTTACCGGTACCGTGGTGATCTGTTGCAGTAACTGGCGAGTTGTTGCATCCATGTGCACATAGAGATCCACTGGCACACGTTCTGTTGGTACTTTGAAAATGTAGTGGCGTCTTTGGTCTTTCTGCGGCAGATCCATTTCATAACCAATCACAACCCGGTGGGTCTGATAAGCCAATAACGGAAATACCTGCACGGAATAGATTCCTGAGCCCTGCCATTCCACTAACGCCGGATCACGCGCGGCACGGGTAATGGTGTTATAGGCTTGCCGGGCCTGTTTTACCGGCACCATCACACCTTCCTTGAGTTTCGCCGTCATATTGTTTTGATCCAGGCGCAATTCACTTGTGTTAAAACCGGATGTTGCACCGGGTAACAACGCGGGCTGATCATCGTTACGCAGGATAACATCACCAAATGCCACGTAATACGCCGAAGCATTATCCGGCAAGCGTAACTGGAAATTCCCTTCCCGTTGCCAGTTAGAATCGTTATAAAAATCCATTTGTAACAGTACGCGTGCGCGTAAACCGACAATACGCACATCGGCACGCATTGCTGTCAGTGGTAAGTGTCTGTTGTCCGCAGTCATTAAACGTGCGCTGTTATCCGTTAGCGTTGATCGCACCCAGGTACGCGCCTGATGTGAATAACCTGCGGCAGGTACCGAGGCATCTTCCGAATACGGCAGCGATTCGCCACTGCCACCACCGCCACAACCACCCACGGTAACCTTGACTTGCTGCTCCGCCACTATGCGCTCACCATTACTCAGTGTTGCCATTGCGAACAGGCGGTCGGTTTTTCCCATCTTGATCCGTGTGCTTAAACGTTTTATCGTTGGTTGAACTTCAAAGCGTGCAATCGGCCGCCAACCTAGATGACAAACAAAAATGTCGACACGACGTGCCTGCACCCCGCCTTGTTCAAAACCACGTAAATTTACAGTTACCGGGACTACCGCGCCATTCTCTGCAATTTGTGGCGCGGTAATTTCAATGGAATAAGCAGGTGTTGCTGCGGTTGCAGGCCGGATCACCAGCAAGGCCATGCCGACAAACAGCAGACCAGACAACACAATAAACCGGTGATTTGCAACACAATTCAAACGGCAGCTTACAGACATGGCGCCCTCCAGCGATAGTTGTTGTAAAAACCATATCGCAAACACTGTGCCACGGCATGAACCTGATAGTTATCCGTATGTTAGCGGATACCTGAATAAACGGATGGTGGGGAAGTTGCAATGCTGTCGTGCAAACTGCAAGCAGCTTTGTAATTAAATCAGCAATATAATACTTGTCTCTGTCACTTTGAAAGCGCTTGATATTATAGTCTCAGGCTCCATAGAACCTATGGTTTATGGTAAGTAACTATCGGTTAGTGACAACATTAAACGGCTCTGTGGCTTCACAGCAATCATGCTGGTTAATCCCGTTTTATAATCCTGTGGCAGGCTAAACCGGAATTTGCGCGTGAGTTTGCTTATCATATAGATTGATTCCGCCAGACCAAAGTTCTTGCCAACGCACATACGCGGCCCTATGCTAAAGGGAATATACGCTTTATTGTGAGCCTTATATTTTTCATGTGACAGAAATCGGTTTGGCAAAAACTGCTCCGGTTCCTGCCAATAGCGTGGGTTGCGGTGTAATGTCCAGGGAACAATCCAGATAAGCATATTTTTCCGGAAATTGAAGCCATTGACTACATGGTTTTCCGTGCAGCGTCTGGGTAACATCCATACCGGCGGGTATAAACGCATGGTTTCTTTCACAAATGCGGTCGTATACTCCATTGCGTCCATCTCACTGATATCCATGTATTCTGCGGCAGCATTGGATTCTTTATATAACGGTTCCGCAGCGGCGACATTTGATGCGATCAGATACAAGCTCCATGTCAGCAGACTGGATACCGTTGCGTAGCCTGCGAATAACAACGTGGTTAATTCCTGGATAACTTGTTCTTCAGTGAGATGCAGATAGAGCGATTGTGATAATGCCGGTTTACCTGAACTATTACTTTCTTTTGACAATTCAATAATGAGATGTTTTATTTCCTGATGTAAGCGATGCATTTGGCGATTCATTCGTGTAGGTACAAAATCAAACGGTAACATTAAACCTTCAATGGCGGTGAAATCCATTTCTTCCAGAGACTTGCATAAGTCACTGTATCGCCCATTGAGTTGTACACCAAACACATACCCTACAATAGTAGCAAATGCCAATTGCGCCACGTCGTTGGATGCATCCACAGCTGTGCCCTGTTTTTTATGCTGCTGCCAACTATCAATGGTGTTGGCAAGTGCCGCATCAATTGTCGCCTGCCACTGTACGCCGTGTTTAGCGGTAAAAAATGGCTTGATTGTATTGCGGGAATGTTCCCATTGCTCGCCGTGATTACAAACGATACCACGCCCGATTATTCTACTTAGCATTTTATAGTTAAATAAATTCTTGTCGAAAAGATAATTTGTTTTTTTCAAAATATGATAGGTCAGCTCCGCATCATTGATCAGATAAAGCGGCCACGGCGTATTGAGTTTTACACGATCACCGTGATCTAACATGAGTTTATTTAAAGTGGTTAATGGTTCACCGTACAATTTCCAAATAGGGACGTTAACCGATACCACTTTTTGATCAGGATTATTCATAGCGCACCAATATGGGTTATCAATTTTCTGGAATAACTTCCATGATATTTTTAGCGAGTTCACCTACATTCGGTTCAGTTAACAATGTAAAGTGATTACCGGGTGTTGAAATTGCCTGCACCTCGACACTGCTACCACTGCTCCACCCTGCTAAGTTTTCAGCGCTAATAGCCCCGGTTGCCAATAACACCAACTTGACATCGATAGTTTGCAGCCGATAAGCGCATACCGCTTGCAGATGCCAGCGAAACGCTGCCATAAAGGCGTTGAAATTATCTGCATTAAAATTTTTCGGGATTTTATTTGTCCACCGCAATATACTTAGAATTAAATTCATTTGTTGCCGTGGAGTAAGCTTGGAAAGTATACCGTAGGGGATCAAGCTAAACAAATAATTATGGCCTGCCAGTTTTTCCAACAATTGATCCATTATCAGCAAGGAGTTACGTGGAAATTGCAACTTTTCCGCTTGAGTCCAGGTCACACCCATAAATTGCTTGGCAAGCAGATTCAACAGCTCGCGCAGAACTCGCTCAGAGAACATCAGTTTTCTCTCTATTAGTTTTAAATTAAAACCCTCACCCAAGTATTTTAATAAAGATGAAAAAGCATGCCATTGCACTTGCCGTGTACGCTCTGGATTAATGGCAGAACTGATGTTTAACAAGTAAGGCCATTCTGAATCAATTAATACGAGTGACGATACTCTATGACCCAGCTCCAGTAATTGACGCGCAATTTCAAAAGCAATAATGCCACCCATCGACCAACCAGATATAATATAAGGGCCGTGTGATTGTACACATAACATTTGACTAACATAATCAGACGCCAATGCTTCCAGCGTGGCTTTGCTGTCTTTACCAATCAGATAAGGATGTTGTATAGCATAAAACGGATGTTTTACACCAATAAGATAAGCCAATTTCGCGTAGGCCAGCACGTTACCACCCGGCGGGTGAACACACCAGAACGGCGTTGCATTGCCTTGTGTGTTAAGAGGGACAACCACAGATGAAACCGATTCACTTTCCCCTCTGACTATTTTTGCGAGTTGTGCGATAGTTGGATTATTTAAAAAGGTCGCCAGCGGCACGTCGCAGTTGAGTTGTTTTCTAATTTCAGCCAATACGGTTAAAACCATTAGCGAATCGCCACCCAGCTGGAAAAAATTGTCGTTTAAGCGAATATCCGCCTGGTTCAACGCCATTTCCCAAATGCCTGTTAGTTTGATTTCGGTTAACTCGTAAGCTTGCTCAAACACTTCCTCGAAGAACGACTGTGATTTTTTCCGCGATGCACGAATAGACAATTTAGGCAGTGCCTTGTAATTTATCTTGCCGTTTGGCAGGCGCGGTAATTTCTCCAAAAGTACGTAGTGATTCGGTAGCATATGCGGCGGGAGAATTTCTTTGAGATATTCGTACATGACTTTATCGATTGTATCTGCCAACAGGTTTGCACTCAACCAAACCACCAATTTGTGCTGCCCGTTTCCCGGCAATAACTGTACGACACATTCCAGCACCTTGGGATATGCGCCTATGTGATTTTCCACTTCAGTCAATTCAACGCGAATCCCGTTGATTTTTACCTGGTGATCTTTTCGTCCCAGAAATTCCAGATCACCGCTGTCGAGTAGCCGACCGTAGTCTCCGGTCTTAAATACTATTCCCCGCTTTGCATGCGGACTGCTCACAAACGCAGAATGCGTCAATTCAGGTTCCTGGAAATAACCGGGCATATCAAAGTCCGGTGAAATCGCTATCTCGCCAATTTCTCCCTGCTTAACCGGTGAACCGTGATTATCCACCAGCAATACCTCCACCTCGGACATGGGACGGCCAATTGGGATACTGCGTTTGGATTCATCCCCGAATTTTATAAAATAGAAAAGCTTGGTCATTACCGTCTCGGACGGTCCATAAAGATTCACTAATTGGATGCGATCACCGAATACTTCCAGCCAGCGTTTGACGTCATTAGGCATTAGCCGTTCACCGGCTAACAGTACATATTTAAGTTTCTGAAAATCAGTGGAAGAGACGTTTTCTTTCAAAATACGATGGAAAATCGTCGGTATCGTATGCACGACGCTCACGCTACTGTTATTTATCCAGGATATCAGTTCCATTGTTGTAATGACTGTTTTAATACTTTGCGGCGCAACAATTGTACCCCCACAACACAATGGCATAAAAACATCACGCAAAAATGCGTCATAAAATGGCTGGGTCCACTGACTGACGCGCACATCAGTGCCTAAAGCAAGCGTTTCGATCTCCCAGCAAATAAAATGCGAAATTCCCCGACGCGTTCCGGTGATGCCTTTGGGTTTTCCCGTGGTTCCAGAGGAATAGTAGACATAACATATATCATCCAGACCGGCAGTCGTTTTTGCTTGTGCTTCGTCATTTTGTTGATCGTTATCGGAAAATTCACGGAAACTCGCTTTATTGATGTGGATAGTGACTCGCGGCGCTGAATGAGCTACCGAAACAAGTCGCGCATAATTTTCTTCATCCACCATTATGCAATCCGGGTGGATTTCCCGTAAAATATCGCCAATCCGCCGGAGGGGGTCGGCGGGATTCAGCGGTATAAAAATTGCGCCCATAGTAAATAGACCGATCATCGCCGGAATAACTTCCAGGGGATCTGTCATAAATACAACGACCGGATTTCCCGGCTTGACAAGGGCCGATTGCAAATACCTGGCATACTTGTTCGCTTTGTCGTTCAGCTCTCGGTAATTGTACGCACGATACCCATGCAGACTATCGCCTTTCATGAGTGCGATGTTTCCCCCATAAATTTCGGCGTTGCGCTGAAACTGCTGTTCAACCGGTAAATAAAGTTGCTGTTTCATCATCAATGGGTGCTAATTATTGGGCATGGAAAATACTTCAAGAAATATATTGAAGCTCAGTACAATCATTAACAAGTCGTCTTCAAACGGTATTCGCAACGCGAAGTTCGGGTTACGATACATTTTTTTCAGATTTTCGATACTGTCCGGATCAAAATAGCCTTGTTTTTTTATTCGTTCATATGACAACAAATCTTCTACCCATTCACTATTAAGTGACAACAGGAATGGACTGCCGGTGGCATGAAATCCAAATTTTTCTCGCGAAACAATCGCGCTGGGCAGACGATCCCGCGCTATCGTCCTTAAAATGAATTTTTCCATGCCTTCCTTAATTTTAAGATGTTGCGGTACTCTGGTTGAGAACTCCACCAGATCGATATCAAGAAACGGGAATCGCAACTCCATGGAATTTGCCATAGCCATTCTATCACCATGATCTGACAACAAATGATCCGCCAGGCGCAGTTTAAAGTCCAGATACGAACGTTTTGCCATCAAATCAAGAGGCGACAGCTTTTGTTGGTCAACGACCCGGTGGTTAAGACAATTAAACTCAGCAAAGCAGGTATTTAACCTGTTAGAGTATATCGATTGTTTTAGTTCGGCCAGATCATAGAGGTTTTTTTCGTAAAAAAAGTCGGCATCACCCCAGAGTTTTTGGCGCAATCCGCGCTCTATTTCACGCGCCAGATAGTCACCTTCATCACTTTCAATGTTTGCATTCGCAAACCGGTAACCTACATAGCCTCCGAACAATTCATCTGCCCCTTCTCCAGATAACATGACTTTAAAGCCATGTTGCCTGGTTGCCAACGACAAGTTGTACGAACACAGGTTATATGATTCTTTGATGGCGCATTCACTGTGATAGATGATTTTCTTCAGCGCAGGATAACTTACGTTCATATCACATTCTATCGCATGATGTTTTTCAGGATCTGCAGCAGTCAACATCTGTTGAAATTTTGACTCGTCCTGTTCTTTAGTATTGAATGTAACTGAAAAAGTTGACGGTGTTTTACCGTCATTTAGCTCCCGCGCATACGCAAAAATCAGCGATGAGTCCAATCCTCCGCTTAAATAACATCCCCACGGCACGTCCGTGCTCATGCGCCGTTGTATGGATTTTTTTAACTGCGACTCCAGTTCTTCATAGTAGTATTGATCCGGCCTGACTTTCTCGCCACCTTGCGGGTAACTCAGGTCCCAATAGTTGTAGAAGGTAAGCTTGTGGTTATTCAGCTCTAAATACTGGCCGCTCTCCAGGCTACTTATATTCCGAAAAAGCGTTCTGGGACTGACCAACCCGGGGAAACTGAAAATCTGATCCAGTCCCGTCAGATCCACTTGTCTACTGACCAGGGGATGCTGCAAGATACTTTTTATTTCAGATGCGAAGACAAGATAGCCTTCCGCGATGGTATAGAACAACGGACATATACCGAATTGATCTCTACCCAGATATAAAACATTCTTGTTTCGGTCGAATAAAACAAAGGCGAACTGACCATTGAGACGATTAATAAAGGAGATACCTTGTTCTTCATATAAATAGATCAAGACCTCTACATCGGTTTGACTTTTGAAGCATATATTTTTATTTTTAAGCTGTGCGTGCAATTCCCTATAATTATATATTTCGCCATTACACAACAGAACAATGGAGCCATCTTCGGAATAGAGCGGTTGATCACCGCCAAGCAAGTCGACAATTTTCAAGCGGCGGAAGCTTAGCGCCACGTGTTCTCGCACATAATAACCGGCTGAATCCGGGCCGCGGTGAATCAGCTCCTGACTCATCCGCTCGACAATAGTGCGGTCTGCGGGTCGTGCAGCATTTATATCAACATAACCGGCAATCCCGCACATATCTACATCTCATTCAAGTATAAAAATTCAGTGTCGCGAGAATAACATAATTGGTTTTTTCGTGTCTTCTGCACACTTGGCGACATTTTTGAAAGTGCTTACGCAGAAATTGTTGCGGAACTTCTGATTAAATCGAGGGTAGGGCCACGTCTAGAACAGCTATCGTATGGGTATTTTTCTAAGAAGGTGAGGCTCATGGATAATACTCATGACTTATTAATGGATTTTTAAACTGTATACACTATACACCAGAGTATACAGTACAGACACCCTATTCCCTGAAAGTTCACGTCCCACTGACCGGGCACAGACGGCTCTTCACCCGTTGTTCGCAAAGAAACCGGCTAAATCTCGCTGCTATGTCGAGGCGCCTTTCATTAAAACAGGCTCTACCACTAGACGTTCAAATATTGCTGCACCAGTTCATCACTGAGCTCCGGCATCGGGCCCTTGGCCATGGTTCGGCCCTTGTCCATGATCACGAATTGTTGCGCGATGCGGCGGGCGAAGGGGAGTTTTTGTTCTACCAGCAACACGGTGATCTTATCTTCTTTGTTCAATTGCAGGATGATGTTGCCAATCTCATGCACGATGTTGGGCTGAATCCCTTCGGTGGGTTCATCCAGAATTAATAACTTGGGATTTAAGGTCAGTGCGCGACCAATCGCCAATTGTTGTTGCTGACCGCCGGAGAGATCGCCACCGCGGCGATGCAACATTTGTTTGAGCACCGGAAACAATTCGAAGATACGTGGAGGAATTTGTTTGCGGCCTGATGCCGATAGACCAATCCGCAGATTTTCTTCCACGGTTAATAACGGAAATATCTCGCGGCCTTGCGGGACATAACCAATCCCAAGACTGGCACGCGTCTCTGCCGCCGATTTTGTTAACGACTGATGATTGAATTGTATTTGACCCGACTTGATGGGTAACAACCCCATGATGCTTTTTAACAACGTGGTTTTGCCTACGCCGTTACGGCCCATCAAACACACACACGCCCCTTCCGGCACCATCAGCTCCACGTCCCAGAGCGTGTGACTTTCACCATAAAATTGATTGAGTGTCTGTATATTTAACATGTCATACGCCTAAATACACTTCGATGACACGCGGGTCGCGTTGTACTTCATCCATCGTCCCTTCGGCCAACACACTGCCTTCGTGCAACACCGTCACCTTGCGGGCAATCGAGCGCACAAAATCCATATCATGTTCCACCACCACCACCGAGTGTTTGCCTGCCAGTCCGGTTAATAGTTCCGCCGTGCGTTCGGTCTCTTGATGCGTCATCCCGGCGATAGGTTCATCGACCAGTAAAATCCGCGGGTTCTGCATCAATAACATGCCGATCTCCAACCACTGTTTCTGGCCGTGCGACAACAACGCCGCACGTTGTTGCCGTTGTTCCATTAGCATGATGGTCGTCAACACCTCATCGATCCGATCCTGCTGTTCAGCGGTGAGTCGTGCAAACAGACTGGCCCAGACCCGTTTGTCGGCCTGCATCGCCAATTCCAGATTTTCAAAGACACTGTGTTCGGGAAATACCGTGGGTTTTTGAAACTTGCGCCCAATCCCGGCGGCAGCGATCTCATGCTCGGTCATGCTGGTGAGCTCCATGGTCTGGCCCAGATAAACCTGGCCGGTATCGGGCCGGGTCTTACCGGTGATCACATCCATCATCGTGGTTTTACCCGCACCATTGGGGCCGATGATGCAACGCAGTTCGCCATCTTCGATATACAGGTTTAAATTGTTCAGCGCCTTGAAACCATCGAAGCTGACCGTGACATTTTCCAGGTACAAAATGATCTTGTGACTGATATCAATCTGACCCTCGACCAAGGCATGCGCTCCAGAACCATTGGTGGCATTATCGGCCAGATTACTAACGACCGCCGGCGGCTCGGCAAGACCCGCACGAAGATTTTTAATAAACTTCATCATGGCTGTTTACCTGCCTGCCAACGCTGTGTCAGTTGTCGATACACACCTACCAAGCCTTTGGGTAAAAACAGCGTTACCAAAACAAAAATAGCGCCCAAGGCATACAACCAGGCCTCAGGTAAATAACCGGTAAAAAATGTTTTGGCGAAACTCACTACCACGGCACCCACCACCGCGCCATAAAGTGTACCGCGACCACCCACTGCTACCCAAATGGCCAGCTCAATTGAATTTAACGGCTGGAACTCGCTGGGATTAATAATCCCCACCTGTGGTACATACAGTGCGCCGGCAATGCCCGCAAGAATGGCGGAGACCACGAAGATCCAAAGCTTGTAACCCTCTACTTTGTAACCGACAAAGCGGGTACGACTCTCGGCATCACGAATGGCGACAATGACACGGCCGAACTTGGAGGTGACGATGAACCGCGAAATAAGATAACCCAAGCCCAGCGCCACACCGCTGGCAATGAACAAGGCCACCCGCGTGTTATCCTGTTGTAAAC
>JANNJI010000188.1:0-4660 GCA_031405795.1 Gammaproteobacteria bacterium | reverse complement strand
GTAGACCAGGTTCAACGACTTCCCCTGCTGCACGGGGTAGGCGATGATGTGCCTGTCCGCATCCAGCCACGCAGTGACGCTGTCTTGTTGCAGCTCAGGCGGCACATCGGGGAAATCAATGCGGCGAACTGGCAACAACGCCCCTGGCGGCAACGTTGGCATGAAGGATTTTATGGGCGGGTGATCGTCTTATTCAGCTGGCTGGAGTATTGGTTTATTCAATTGCATCGCAAATAAAAAAGGCGGGTTAATTCACCCGCCTTTTAAACATCTGCTTATTGCTTAGCGACTAGCGACTAGCGACTAGCGACTAGCGACGTTTGGCCTTTTTCTTGCCTTTCTTCGCTTTTGGCCTGGTAGCTTTCTTGCTGCCCTTTTTCTTGCCAGCCTTCTTCTTGACGGCTTTTTTCTTGCCGCCCTTCTTGGCCATTTTCTTCGCGGCCTTTTTCACGACTTTCTTTTTCGTGGCTTTTTTGGCAACCTTCTTTTTACCGGCCTTTTTCGCCGCTTTCTTCGCTACCTTTTTCTTGCCTGCTTTTTTCTTGCCCGCCTTCTTGGCCGGTTTTTTCTTCGCCGCCGGTTTTGCCGCTGTCGGCGCCGCTGGCTTGACCGCTGTTACTACGGGCTTTGCCGCCACCGGTTTGCTTGCGGAAGGCAGACTGTCCAGCACCTTGACGATACTGTTGAAGATCGCCTTGACATCACCAATACCTTGCACAGCACGTAACTTACCTTGTTTGCGGTAATACTCAATCAATGGCTCGGTTTGCGCTTCATAGACGCGCAGCCGATTGTTGATGGTCGCCTCATTGTCATCCGAACGCTGTGTCACCTTGCCACCACACTTGTCGCACACACCTTCTGTGCGCGTAGGTGCGGTATACACGTTGAACATTTGTCCGCATGAGCCACATGTACGACGACCCGTTAGACGTTTCATTAACACATCAAAATCAACATCGATGTGTAATGCCGTTTGCAAACCACCGCCGATCTTGGACAACATTTTGTCCAGTGCTTCTGCTTGTGAAAGATTGCGCGGGAAGCCATCCAGGATAAATCCTTTCTTGGCATCCGCTTTCGACAAACGCTCGCGGATCATGTCGAGTACGATATCATCCGAAACCAGCTGTCCTGCATCCATCGCCTGCTTGGCGCGTTGACCCAGTGGCGAGCCGGCTTTCACCGCCTCACGCAATAAATCACCAGTGGACACCTGGGAAATACCGTACTTCTCGATCAGCATCTTGGCTTGCGTGCCTTTGCCCCCACCTGGGGCACCGATTAACACGATTCTCATTTTTTGTTCTCGCTCCATACCGAAGTTTGCGGTGTTGCTCACCTGGGTGAACAACGGTTAGGGTGAGTGCCTAGCCTTCGAGGATTAAATTCCTTCTGGGCAAAACATCTCGCCTGGAATGGTAAAGCTAGACTACACGGGTAGCGTAAGTCAATGAAATTTTGTCTGTTACATCTATGTCAGCTCATTATTTGTCAGTAACGTGATGCAACAAGATGGTTCCCCATGAAATAGACACGCTATGACGACATTTCCGGACCACCAAGCCCCTCGCCGAACATCACCCAAGTTATCGCTGCGCTGTACCAATGACGTTTGTATCTTTCTATCTATTGGCATCAATTCACGGGGCAGGAAAAGGCGCTAATCCGGCCCTTATCGACACCCACGCCGACAGTAACTATCCCCAATGAGCTAGGCGATACCTGCCGACTATATCTTTATGCCGGATGTAGCTTCGTGCAGAGTGCTGGTAAAATACGCGCAATTTTACCCCACCCTTCAATCCTAGCAAGGCTATCCACACCATGAATCTTGATCGTGTTGGTCCGGGCAAAAATATTCCGGACGACTTTAATGTCATTATTGAAATCCCCGCCCACAGCGACCCGGTAAAGTACGAAGTGGATAAGGAAACCGGGGCCATGTTCGTGGATCGCTTCATGAACACCGCGATGCATTATCCCTGTAACTACGGTTATATCCCCAAGACCCTCTCTGAGGATGGTGATCCGGTGGATGTGTTGGTGGTGGCGCCGATCCCCCTGATCAGTGGCTCGGTAATACGCTGTCGCGCCGTGGGTGTGTTGCAAATGACCGACGAATCGGGCGCCGACGCCAAGATCCTTGCGGTGCCCATCGACAAGGTCTGCACCCTCTACCGGCAGGTGACAATGCACACCGATCTGCCCCCCTTACTGATTGGCCAGATTCAGCACTTCTTTGAACACTACAAGGACCTGGAACCCGGCAAGTGGGTCAAGGTACAAGGCTGGGCAGACGCCAACGCGGCTCGTACGGAGATCGTCGCCTCCGTGGATCGCTTCAGCAAATCACCCACGAAACCATATTATTAGAGGAAGGACAGGCGACGAGTCACCACCAATGTGGTACATCCTCGTCGCTCCCCACTAAATTAGTATGAAACTTTGCATCCTCTCCGACAGCCATGACAACCGCTCCTTGCTGGCACGAGCGGTAGAAGACGCCAAGCTCAAAGGCGCCTCGGCGGTATTACACTGTGGTGATGTCGTAGCCCCCACCACCTTGCGGGCCTTGCTCAAGCTAGGCTTGCCGGTACATGTTATCCATGGCAACAACACCGGCGACCTGATGAACCTGTGTAAACTTAGTCATGAACACCCGCAGACCATCATTTATCACGGTCAGGATGCCAGTCTCAACTTTGCCAATCGCCGCATCTTTGCCGTGCATTATCCGCATTATGCCCAGGCCATGGCCCTCACCGGAGATTACGACATCGTCTGCTGCGGCCATGATCACCGCACCTCGATTACCACCGTGCAAACCATCACCGGTACCACCGCCACCGTCATTAATCCCGGCACCGTCGGCGGTGTCGGCGCTGAACCCACCTACATCCTCGCGGATCTCATTACCCTTGAATTCAACATTCATCGCGTGCCGGTGGAACCCGAACTTGTTATTAATCGCACGCCGACGAGTCCGCATTGATACCAGTTCTGTGCGTGTGAGGCACACTGCATTCATATGATGCGGTTACTGGTAACTGATGTCAGTCTGCTTGAGTAGTTTATTTATCAACGCTGTATTATGAAACACCGCAACCCCTTTTCTTTAACACAATGATATGGCAGAATCCGATTATATCTAAAGGAAAACCATGCACACACCAATCACAAAAGGCGTTCATCACATTGGGCTAACGGTTTCAAAGCTGGAAGAAAGCGCAGATTTTTTCACTTCACTGTTAGGCTGGAAAGAAGTGCGCAGAAATGATGAATATCCAGCTATCTTTGTCAGCGACGGGAATATTACGGTTACGCTGTGGGCAACAAAAGAAGAGTCGTCACATCAGTTTAATAAAAATGGGAATGTTGGACTGCATCACGTGGCTTTTCATGTTGAAAATGAAAATAACCTAAACAGCATTTATGAAAAACTAATCAGCAACGGCGTCAAAATTGAGTTTCCACCAGAATTAGTACAGCAGGGACCTGCAAAACATATGATGTGCTATGAACCAAGTGGTATTCGGGTTGAATTCATCTGGCCTGGGATATAAAAAGAAAAAGGTAACCAACTTGGTTTATCACTGTTAACGCACCGCCAACACGCAGATGCCGCTAAAGCAAATGTGTTTACCACTTCTGTACTGTACCAACCCTCACCATAACCATTACTGTTTCGTCTGCACCAATCCCACGCAAAACGAATAACTGGTGCACAACGACTGGGCGCACGCCCCCGACGTCGGCAATAAAACACTACGTCTTTTTTGTAGCCTTACAAATGCCACAGAAACACGGTTATCATAGGCAATTCAATCCGTTATCAATGATTGCTTCGTTCTTATACTCCCCGCCATGACAATATTTGATAGTCAGTTTTGTCATACTGTGCGCACCTCGCGGAGTGGTACGCAACATGCAATGCCTTATACACGATCCCCGTGGAGGCACTACGCATGGCTGCAATGAGTTACCTCAATACCATTGAACGTTATCATGATTATCGCATCGCCATTCGCGAGCTGCTCGGTTCCATTCTCACCGGCATCAGCCATGATCGGCTGTTCACCGAGCCCACTTCTCTGCGGGAGGCGATGTGCGATGTTTCCCACCACTTTCCGTTTGTGTCGCTGCTGTTTACACTTGATTCTCGTGGCATCCAGACCAGTGATAATGTCTATTGTCCACGGCGCCACCAGTCTGTGCGCGCCGAAGGCTGTGGTAAAGATCGCAGCCAACGACCTTATTTCCAACCCGCGAGTCAAACCGACGGAGTCGCCGTCACTGAACCTTATCTATCCACTGCCAGCGGCACGCTCTGCATCTCGGCCTCAATGCGTGGTAAAGACGCACAAGGAAAAATACTCGGTTATGTCGTCCTCGACATCGATCTTGGCGAAACCATTGAGTTTCTGATGGGTGATGTCTTGCGGCGGCGTTTTCAGCCTGGTTTTCGCGCTGTTTATTCCCTCATCGTCACGGGCTTGTTCGCGGTGGTCGGTGCACTGTTGTGGGCGGCATTCACCGAAGTCGCGCAGCTGTTCGACACAGGCCAGACCCGCGATGCCATCCATCTGCGGCCATTTGGCGTGATCATTTTTCTGACCCTGGGTCTGGCGGTATTTGACCTGGGCAAAACCATCCTCGA
>JANNJI010000187.1:0-2739 GCA_031405795.1 Gammaproteobacteria bacterium | reverse complement strand
TTGCCCACCAGAATGTCGCCTGGCTTTACTTCGGCACCGATATAAACAATACCCGCTTCATCCAACTTGGAAAGCGCAGCTTCGCTGACGTTAGGAATATCACCAGTAATTTCCTCGGGTCCCAGCTTGGTATCACGCGCCATACAGGCAAGTTCTTCAATATGAATCGTCGTGAAACGATCTTCCTGGACAACCCGTTCAGAAATCAAAATCGAGTCTTCGAAGTTATAACCATTCCATGGCATGAAGGCGACCAACATATTCTGCCCCAACGCCAGTTCACCCAAATCTGTAGAGGGGCCGTCTGCCAATACATCGCCACGGGCAATAATGTCACCCACCTTGACCAAGGGACGTTGATTGATACAGGTATTCTGATTGGAACGGGTGTATTTGGTGAGGTTATAAATATCCACACCGGATTCGCTCGCCACGGTTTCAGCATCGTTCACGCGCACTACAATACGTGCTGCATCAATGGAGTCGACACTACCACCACGCTTGGCCACCACCGTCACACCAGAGTCAATCGCCACGGTACGTTCAATACCGGTACCCACCAGCGGCTTTTCAGCACGCAAGGTTGGGACAGCTTGACGCTGCATGTTCGAACCCATCAATGCGCGGTTGGCGTCATCGTGTTCCAAAAATGGAATCAATGCGGCAGCAACGGATACGATCTGCTTTGGCGACACATCCATAAAATCAACCCGATCCGGCGTTGACATGGTAAATTCATTTTGATGCCGACAAGGCACCAACTCATCAATCAAACGGTTGCGATTATCCAAGGTCGCGTTCGCCTGGGCGATAACGAACTCACCCTCATCGATCGCGGTCAAGAAGGCAATTTCATCCGTCACACGGCCTTTGTCCACCTTGCGATAGGGTGTTTCCAAAAATCCGTATGAATTGGTCCGTGCATAAATCGCCAACGAATTGATCAAGCCGATATTCGGGCCTTCAGGGGTTTCAATCGGGCACACACGGCCATAATGGGTCGGATGCACGTCGCGCACCTCAAATCCAGCACGCTCACGCGTCAGACCACCAGGTCCAAGTGCCGAGATACGACGCTTGTGCGTGACCTCAGACAGCGGATTATTTTGATCCATAAACTGCGACAATTGGCTGGAACCAAAAAATTCTTTTACCGCAGCAGAAACCGGTTTTGCATTGATCAACTCCTGTGGCATGAGATTTTCGGTTTCTGCCAATGACAGACGTTCCTTCACTGCACGCTCTACCCGAACCAAGCCTACACGGAATTGATTCTCGGCCATTTCACCCACGGAGCGAATACGGCGGTTACCCAAGTGATCGATATCATCGACGTTGCCGCGACCATTGCGGATTTCGATCAATACCTTGATCACCTCAATGATGTCTTCTTTCGACAAGGTACCGGTACCTGTTATTTCTTTACGGCCGACACGCCGATTGAACTTCATACGGCCCACGTCGGACAGGTCGTAACGTTCTAAATTGAAAAATAGATTATTAAACAGATTCTCAGCCGCATCTTTGGTAGGCGGTTCACCGGGACGCATCATGCGATAAATTTCCACCAATGCTTCCAGCGGGGTAGTGGTCGAATCGACATTCAACGTTTTGGAAATATACGGGCCATGATCCAGATCATTGGTGAAAATGGTCTGGAATTTTTTCAGATTCAGGGACACCATCTTGTCGAGAATTTCTTCGGTGATCTCAGAGTTAGCCGTTATCACCACTTCACCGGTTGAACTATCAATTATGTCATGCGCCAATACTTTGCCCACGGCATAACCACGAGTGACTTCCAATTTTTCAACGCCGGCTTTTTCTAATTCACGGATGTGGCGTGCGGTAACACGACGACCTTCTTCAACCAGCACTTTGCCTTTGAGTTTGATGTCAAACGCGGCGGTTTCACCGCGTAAACGCTCCGGCACCAGATCCAGCACGATGCCTTCTTTGGTAAAATGGCAGGTGTTCTTCTCAAAGAAAATATCGAGTATCTCTTGTGAGTTATAACCCAGGGCACGTAACAGGATCGATACCGGCAATTTGCGCCGACGATCAATACGGCAAAACACGGCATCTTTCGGGTCAAACTCAAAATCCAACCACGAACCACGATAGGGAATAACGCGGGCATTAAAAAGTAATTTACCTGAGGAATGGGTCTTACCACGGTCGTGATCAAAAAACACACCCGGTGAACGATGTAACTGCGAGACGATGACACGTTCGGTACCGTTCACAACGAAGGTACTCGTGTCCGTCATCAAGGGGATTTCACCCATATACACTTCTTGCTCGCGAATATCCTTGATGGTCGGATTCTTCGCTTCCTTATCATAAATCACCAAGCGCACTTTCACGCGCAACGGCGCAGCATAAGTGAGCCCGCGCAACTGGCACTCGCGCACGTCAAATGTGGGTGTACCTAAGCGGAACGCGACGTAATCAAGCGACGCGAAACCCGAGTAGCTGATCATCGGGAATACCGACTTGAATGCCTGATGCAAACCTTGTGGTTTGCGTTTTTCCGGGGCAACCTCTTCTTGCAAAAATTCCCGGTAGGAATTCACCTGGATTGCAAGCAAGTAAGGTTCTTTCAGAATCTCTGGACGTTTGCCAAAGCTCTTGCGGATGCGCTTTTTCTCGGTAAAGGTATAGGCCATCGGTGTTCCCCTGAGAATTAACTCAAAGTCGTTGGCGCCTCTGGAAAACTCCCTAAAGCCACGCTGGCAG
>JANNJI010000186.1:0-11430 GCA_031405795.1 Gammaproteobacteria bacterium | reverse complement strand
TCGCATCCAGGGCGCGATTAAATCCGGCAAAGCGTGGATCCCGATCACCCACCAGCGCCAGCACTTCTACCGACGGGTTAATCGATGTGACAACCGCCGCGCCTTGTAACTTGCCTTGCAAACGTCGTTGTTTGTCCAGTTGCTCAATACGTTTTTGCATGACGCGCTCCAGATCTTTTTGCAGCACGGTATCCAGGGTTGTAAATATCTGCAATCCTTCAGAACTTAAGTCTTCATCACGGTAGAACTCACGCAATTGACGCTTCACCATATCAATGAATGCAGGATAATCCGTGGTACCACTGCGCCGATTAGCAATAACATTCAGCTCCTGTTGTTTTGCCGAGCCCATCTGTTCACTCGTGACAATCCCATCCTCGGCGAGTTTATCCAGAATACGGTCGCGCCGTTGCCGCAAGCGTTTACTTTGTTTCTCCGGATGGTAATAGGCCGGGCCACGAATCAACGCTACCAGTGTGGCAATCTGCGCGGTGGTTAATTCATTGAGTGGTTTTTCGAAATAATACCGGCTCGCCAGACCAAAGCCATGAATCGCGCGTTCACCATCCTGACCTAAATAAATTTCATTCATATAGGCCTCCATGATCTCATCCTTTTGATAATGAAAGTCCAGCAACAAGGCCATGATGATTTCATTAAACTTGCGCCGCAGCGTGCGCTCATTACTTAAATAAAAGTTTTTCACCAGTTGCTGGGTGATGGTACTGCCGCCTTGCACCGCAGAACCCGCCGACACATTTTCTTTCATCGCACGCAAGATGCCGCGCGGATCAATGCCGTGGTGAGTCATGAATTTACGATCTTCAATGGCAATCAAGGTCTGTGGCAATAAGACAGGTACTTCGCTGTATTTCACCAGGATACGATCTTCGTGGTGCGCCGGATAAATGCCGCCGATGAACGCAGGATCGAGTCGCAGCAGATCGATATCCTGATTCGTGGCGCGATCTTTGAGCGCCGTCACCACCCCATCAATCAATTCAATATGAATAGCACGCGACGGTTCTTGTGCATCCCAAAAACGGAAGGCGCGCGTCGTTAAATCAAAATTAGTCCCCACTCGCTGATAACTTGCAGGTTCTTTTGCCTCATAGGCATAACGATAATTCAAGTTAACCAGCTCTTGCTGGAAGCGTTCCGGGTTGAGCTTTAAGCCGACAAACAACTCCAGTGGACGCGCGTACACATGCGCAGGGATTGCCCAACGTTTACTTTCAAACTGATCACGCACGACAAAATCAAGGTAAATGACATACACAATAAAAAGCAGCAACAAAACGCCCAATGTTTGAAAAATACGGCGCCAACGAAACGTCCAGGTACGCGGCGTACCATCGCCGTTCTTACGTGAACGCAGGCGGTGCATGACTTTCCGGATTTTTTCGCTGTATTTGCGTTTTCGGGTGGGGCGACGCGGCATGGTTCTTCTCTATTGACGATGCCCTATTGTAATGCATTACGCCACAAAATAGCTGTGCCATACATAGCAACAGCCGATGTCATCTGCGCTGTGATGCGGACCGTCAAATTGCGATGCAATTGGCTTTTTAGCGACTAGCCAAACTTACCACTGGGCGCTTAAGATGAAGAACTCGGCGTGGCTTACGGATTTTTATACGAGTTCATCCACAACCCGACCTTGTTTGATACTGGCCATATCCAGGTAAGCCAGATTAGCGCGGTGCCCCGTGTACGATGCAAGGGTATAACTCGGCAATCTTTGGCGTGGGGAGGCATCCGTACGCCGTTTATTTTGCTCTTGGGATTTTATCTCAGCTGTACTGGTTGGGCCGAACTGGCTAGCAGACCGTTGTTGCTGCACAATATCCTCGTGCGTTAACCGACGGGCCGTTGGCAATACGGTGGATGATACCTGTTCGTTATCTGATTCCTGTTGCTGTGAGTGAGCAGAATCGCGCGCAACAGTCGACACCGGTTTGTCTTTGGCGTCGGCATGAGCAGTCTGGATTAGCCCGGTTGCCGCCTGATCTTGCCCACGCCACACCCCTTGCGTGGCTGGACCCACGGCACGGGTATACAATGATGACGGCTGTTGTACTTGCATAGCAATACTATTTTAGTGGTTAATTATGTATCGACACATGGTCGAATATTATTCATTTCGTAAACTAGTCGTGTGATTCAACGCACGATAATTTTATAAGAAACACATTAGAATAATATCGGAACTTATTGATAATTATAATCTATTTGCATATTGGTGGATTATGAACTATACATCTTAGGCCATGTTAATTATCTCTATTTTGCTGCCGAGACTGACGACCAAGCTGTTGCAGATCACACAATGCGCTGTTCTTTTAGTGTGTTTGGTATCACAGATTGGCTGTAATACCACAACCCCACCGATCGCCAAGCCAGACCTTACTACCAATACCGTCGCAAAGCCGCTGCTCACGCCGCCGCCCACGGCACAGCCCATACCACAACAGGTTACGCACCCACCCCGGATAGTCGCCGTCGCCACCTCGCTGTTGGGCCTGCGCTACCGGTATGGAGGGTTATCACCGGAAAAAGGCTTTGATTGCAGTGGTTTTGTTTACTACAGCCATCGTCAGATCGGTATTGAGTTGCCCCGCACCAGTTCTTCACAATTTACCCGTACGCAACCCGTTGCGCGGCAAAATCTTAGCCCAGGCGACTTGGTATTTTTCCGTACACGGCGGGGCCGAATCGATCACGTCGGTATCTATTTGGGACAAAACCGCTTTATTCATGCCCCAGGTAAGGGCAAAGTCGTTTCTGTTACCACCCTGGATAACCCGTATTGGCAACCTCGTTTCGCCCGAGGTGGACGGCTCACCCTCTGAGCCATCCCACGGTGTATTGATGCTGTGTGAAATAGGATAATTTTGCGAGAAAGAACAAGACGTTGCCATTCGCAGTTCAGCAATTTATGGATATACTTGTCAAGTAAACATAACCGGTGGAGACCAGGGTGAAAGGACAGCCATTAAAAATTACCAAAGCCCTGCGGCAGGTCACGATGTGGGTACATCCGGAGGGACCGGTAGAGGGTGCTGTGTTCGTCACCGTCGACCACTCCGGCAGTGATGCGGAAGACCCCCGCAGTGTATTGAACACGGATAGTCCTTTTTTAGTCCTCAAGCGTTATGCCCCGGATGAAATCCGTTTTTATAATCGCTCGTCCATCATACGGGTGGAATATGACGAATCGCTTCCCCAAAATGCGGATGCAACACGATTACCCTGTACAATGATAATGATGGATGGCTCAATAATTGTGGGCAGGATCCACGAACTTCTACCGCCCGAACACGCACGCTTGTACGATTACCTCAACCAGGCCCATGACCGTTTTATTAAAATATATACAACAGATAATCGTGTTTGCCTCGTCAACAAATCATACATTATACAAGTTACTACCTAACGGGCTTACTTTAAACAACTAAAAAAGCGCGGAATAGCAGTCTACGAATGAGTTTATTAAACGGTCTTAAAATCAACAAGGCAATATCAACATTGCTGGACTCTGCTGATCCAAAGGATGCTGCTGTCATCAGCGCTATCGCCAAACTGAAGGATATTGGACGCGCCGCCGTCCCACGCCTGATCGATGCACTGGCTGAGACACCTAACAATTCCGCTATTGAGCATTTACTCGTTAGCTTGTTGGATAATAAATCGCTGCCAGAGTACATAGATGCATTAACTGATAATGATCGTAATCTGGTCACGAGTCTTGCGCGAATCCTCGCCCACAGTACCAATTATGATCCTAATTTGTTGCTCGTTGAAATTGATGACCCTGATGTTCCAAAGAAAATTCTGTTGCAGATCCTCGTGGCGAGAAAAGATCGCCTGAATCCACGCAAAGTCATTGCGTTACTCGAAGACGAAAACCCAAGTAAAAGGACGATTGCATTCAATCTGGTACAAGTAGTGGCAACAGAGGAATTTGTCCCCAACTTGTTACCCTTCGCCATGAATGATGATTTCGCCATTCGCCTCAATGCGATCCGTGTGTTATCACGTTTTAATCTTGAGTCTGTACGCAATGTTTTACTAAAGGCGCTTAGCGACAGCAACAAATACATCCGGCAGGCCGCACTTGATGGCATTAGTGCCCATAATTTTGGTGTTTCCGCACAACAAATCTGCCCGCTGCTGAGAGACCCTGATCTGGGTGTGCAGTCCAAGGCCATTGAGGCCCTGGTGCGCATCAAAGATCCGAATACGGTTACCCACCTCATCGACATACTCAATGATAATTCCGAATATGTGCGGCGTGCGGCGGTTGAAGTACTCAATGAAATTGCCGATCATCGTGCCATCAAGGATCTGCTCGTTGCCATGCGCGATACCGACTGGTGGGTGCGTGTACGTGCAGCAGATGCACTGGGCTCAATCGGTGGCCCCCGTGTTGTTGAGGCGGTGATCGGTTTACTGCGTGATGGTGATGAGTTTCTACGGCGTACCGCAGTGGAAATTCTCAATTCAGCGAAAGATGAACGTGCCTATTTTTATCTGGTCCAGGCGCTCAATGACACGGACTGGTGGGTTCGTGAACGTGCTATTGATGCATTGGGTGCTTATGGCGATCAAAGAGCAATTCCCGAATTGTATGCGGCACTGGAAAAATACCCGGAATCAGCCGCAGTTATTGTTCAGTCGCTGCTCAAACTTGGCAGCGAATCGATTGTTCAGGAGCTATTGGAAAAAGCCAATGCCACTTCCGGCGCAACACGCAAAGAATTGTTACTTGCGATCAGCGAACATGCACGCAAACAAAAACTGGAAGACAGCGATAGCATGGAACATGCGCGTACCCATATGATTTCAACCCCTGCTACAGGTACAGGCTCCATGATACCTGTAAAGGGAGAACAACCCACCATGTTAAATAACACATTGCCGAAAACAATAAATCCTGCCGCTAAACACGATGACACCAGCGCCGGTATCCTTGATCTTTCCGCCTCCAATCAAACCGAGCATGTCGCACATATTTTTGATGCGTCAAAATTTACACCCGGATATGTCTTTAGCAATCGTTACCGGGTAATCAAACATATTGGCAAAGGGGCATTTGGTGTCGTCATACTCGTGAATGACATGATGGTTAATGAAGACATCATTCTTAAGTTCTTGAATGCGCATATGTCATCGGATGAAAATATCATTAAACGATTTGTACATGAGTTACGTCTGGCACGCAAAGTCACCCATGAAAACATTATCCGCATCTATGACTTCATTACCTTTGGCAACACATACGCCATTTCTATGGAATATTTCCAGAGTCATTCATTGGCTTATGAAATAAAGGTCAATAAAAATTTAAAACAATCGCGTATCCTTAAAATATTCATCGATATTTGCAAAGGCATCAGTTATGCGCACCACCTTAATATTGTTCATCGCGATTTAAAACCTGCAAATATCCTGGTCGGTGAAAATGATCAAGTAAAGATAGTCGATTTTGGTTTGGCAGCCGCCGCCACCTCGGCAGACTCACGACTGACAAGAACCGGCATTCTGGTTGGCACACCAACCTACATGGCGCCAGAGCAGGTACGGGCGCGCGCCATTGATGCGCGTACGGATATATATAGTCTTGGTGTACTGTTATATGAAATTTTTGTCGGCAAACCTCCCTATAAAGGTGAAGATCATCTTGCCACGCTCTTTCAGCATGTTGAAGGCCGCGCTATACCGGCTCATGAAGCAAATCCCGCAATACCCGAGGAGCTGGGCAAAGTTATCATGAAGGCCATGTCAGTCAATCCTGAAGAGCGTTTCCAAACTGCCGATGAATTTCGTCAATCGCTTGAACAGCTAAATAGTAAGGAGCCTGCCTGATGCCAGCACGGATTAACGCATTTTTAAAGCTGGGTAGGCAACAAGGCGCCTCCGATATTCATTTTGCCGTCGGCACCCCACCCCTCATCCGGCTTTACGGCGAGCTGGCGCCTATTAAATACCGCGATTTAACTGATCGTGAAATCGAAGAATTACTCAAAGAAATTCTTACCCCGGACCAGATTAAAAAATTTGAAGGCGGACACGACCTCGACTTTTCCTATCAAGAAGAGGATGTTGGCCGGTTTCGCGTTAATATGTTTCGTAAAGTGAGCGGGCTTGGCGCCACATTCCGCGCTATTGCGCCACGTATTCCCAGTTTTCAAGACTTAAGTTTACCACCCACCGTTGAGAAATTTCTGCATGCCACCCAGGGGTTGATTTTAGTCACTGGCGCCACGGGAACAGGCAAATCCACCACCCTCGCTTGTATGATCGATTGGCTTAATAGCAACCACCGCTATAATATTATTACCTTGGAAGATCCAATTGAGTATGTCCACAAGAGTAACCAGTCGCTGGTTATTCAACGTGCGGTTGGCACTCATGTCAGTAGTTTTGCGGAAGGATTACGCGCGGCATTACGCGAAGATCCCGATGTAATTCTGGTTGGCGAGCTTCGCGATACTGAAACCATTTCAATGGCCATGACGGCCGCCGAGACCGGACACCTGGTGTTGGGGACCCTGCACACATCCAATGCAGTGAAAACATTGGATCGCATCATTGATGCCATGCCAATCGCCCAAAAAAATCTTGCCCGCAGTTTCCTGGCACAACATCTTAATGCCGTGATCAGCCAGAAACTATTACGCACAGCCGATGGCCGTTCCCGTAAAGCAATTCTGGAAATCATGATCAACAGCAATGCCATCTCAAATCTGATTATGAACAACAAAATATTCCAGATACCCTCTGTAGTTCACACAAGCCGAGACCTGGGCATGCAATTACTGGATACTGCATTGCTTGATGCCGTGCAAAAGAAAGAAATTGACCCGGATGATGCCTATATTCATGCGACAGATAAAAAATTGTTTCAACGTTTTGTCACTAACCCGGATTTGTTACCACAAGTAAACTTGGCAATCACGTGACACCATGAGCGTACCACGCATAAATACCTTTCTTGATCTGGTCATCACCCAGGGTGGGTCTGATTTGCATATGGTCGCTGGCAATCCACCACGCATGCGCTTACATGGTGTTGCCTATGCTATAAAATACCGTGAACTATCGGCAGATGAAGTATATGACCTGGTATATAACTTGATTCCGGAAAATTGCCGGGATAATTTTACAAATAAGGGCAATGCCGACTTTGCATATTCGTACAATGACACCGCACGGTTTCGTGTCAATGTATTTCAACACTTAGGCGGGATGGGAGCAGTTTTCCGTACTATCCCTACAAAAGTACCTTCCATGAATGAATTGAGCTTGCCGCCTGTTATTAAAAATCTTACTCGGCAACGGCGGGGGCTCATCCTGGTTACTGGCCCGACAGGATCGGGTAAATCAACCACACTTGCTGCGATGATAGATTTTATCAATAATGAACGTAAAGGTCATATCATTACGATTGAAGACCCTGTTGAATATATACACAAGTCAAAAAATTGTTTATTCTCGCAGCGTGAGGTTGGCACCCATGTGGAAAGCTTCTCCCGTGCACTAATGTCAGGTCTGCGCGAAGACCCCGATGTTATTCTAGTAGGCGAAATGCGTGATCCAGAGACCATACATCTTGCCATCACCGCTGCAGAAATCGGTATACTGGTATTTGCAACATTGCATACCAATGGGGCAGCGGCATCGATTGATCGCATTATTAACGCCTTCCCTGAAGGTGAAGAGCCCTATGTACGAACCATGTTATCAACTTCTTTAATCGGCATTGTATCGCAAGAACTAGTGCGCCGCGTCGACAACCGTGGCCGAGTACCCGCTGTTGAAATCATGATAAACAATTCGGCGATTGCCAACTTGATCCGGGAAAATAAAATAGACCAAATTGAAAATGTCATACAAAGTGGTGGTATGCAAGGCATGCAACGTTTTGACACTGCATTACGCAGACTACTGGATGCTAATTTAATTACTGCCGAGGAAGCATACTCTGTAGCCCGGAATAAAATTGACTTTGAAAAACTCCTGGAAAAGAAGCTGGCTGAAGGTTCACACACGGCTGAAAACAACCCACCTACAGCGACTGGTGATACGACACTTTAAATTTAATATAAGACTTATGAGGTAGTACAATATGGCAAAACTAATCATGACATTGGATGGTGCGGTAGTTCGCGAGTATCCAATCGAAAAAGAAACCGTCAGTATCGGCCGCAAGCATGGTAATGATCTACAGCTTAACGATCTCACCGTGAGTGGCCGCCACAGCCTGATTACCGTGTCGGGTGAAAATGCGTATGTTGATGATCTGGGCAGTACCAATGGCACATTGCTCAATGGTGCGCGCGTGGCTAAATCAGTCATTAAGCACGGCGATATCATACAGGTCGGCAATTTTCAATTCACCTATTTTGACAATAACGTTGCGCAATATGAACCAACGATGTTTGTCCGTGCCGAAATAGAAGATACCCAGATCATGCAAGCCAATCCACCTAAAACCTCTGATGCACGTGGCGAACCGCTCGCTGCGGTCCGTATTCTCAATGGACCATTGGCAAAGAAGGTGCTGGAATTACGCAAGCCCTTTAATACCTTGGGTTTCAACGGGGTAAAAATGGCAATGATCGCGCGCACTAACAGCGGTTACACCATTACCACAATACAAAATAACAAGTTACGCCGCTCAAACGACACGCCATTGATCAATGGTAAAATACTCGAAACGCAGAGTTACCAATTAAATGATCACGATATTATTGAGTTGGCTGGCACACAGATGGAGTTTTTCTATTTTACCTAGCATTAGGTTTTTCCATGTTAATATTTAACCGCCATTTTGGCCTCAATGCCGAGGAGTGATCAAACCGCTGACACGCCCCGCAGAAGTAAGGCACTAACAAAAGAATACCTTCGGCAGTACCAATAGCGCGTCAAAAGGAGGCAAGACCTGCCAGGCTATTGTGAATAGGTAAAATTCCCAGACCAAAAACGTTCGGCCAACCTGTATCACAATCTTAACCTCAGCTAAAGCAACACTTATATTACGTTATTTAACGCTATCAACACGCGCAACACCAATAAACATATTATCAATACCGTTCGTCATGCCTCAGTGTGAATGCCTGTACTGCTTTTGTATACTCCCCGCATCAATCAAAATAACAAACACAGAGATAACCTTATGCCAGAGCCATCCTATGTTGGTCATGAGCGCCGTAAGAGCCAACGTCGCAAAGTGTCAGAAAGACGCGAGATGATTCGATTTGAACCCAGTAAAGATCCGCGCCGCAAAGTCCTGGAACGCCGACAATATAGCGTCTGGGATGGCCGTAACGCCTTTTAAACCAATCCCGAATACAAGAAACCAACTTCATTGCAACGTACTGCACCACCCGCTGCAGTTGTGATTCATCAATAATGAGTAACAGCGGGATACCCTCCAATGCCGCGTTCTGCGTGTGCAGCCAGTGAACCATCGCGGTGCTATCACCAGCATATTTTTTATATAAAGACTGATATAAGCGGACAAACAACACGGCTTGATCCCAAGCACATGTACCATACCTTAGAACGGCCTCAGCCGCGGATCGGCTTGATGTATTTACGTCTTATAGAAGGGCCCGGTTACTTGCCCAATAACACTGTCCAGGGAACCACCGTTTCTGGTTAAACTAATCACGTATGTCAACTAAACCGACTAAAGAAACCAGCCCTAGAGCAAACCCCATTTGTCCCTGTGGCAGTGGGCAAAATTATGCACAGTGCTGCCTGCCGTATATCAGCGGGAATAAACAGCCAAACACCGCCGAGGCCCTTATGCGTTCGCGTTATACCGCCTACACGCAAAACTGCGAGGCGTATTTATTGCGTACCTGGCATACCTCCACTCGCCCAGGGCAGCTCAACCTGGAGCAACTAAGTACGGTCCAATGGATAAGTTTAAAGATACTCACGAGCCAGGCAGGAACAATGCACGACGATGCGGGTGTTGTTGAATTTATTGCTCGCTTTAAAAAAAATGGCAAGGCCATGCGGTTACACGAGACCAGCAAATTCGTTAAAGAAAATGGCCATTGGTATTATTTAAACGGTGGTGAAACACCCGCCGCTGGCTAAATAAAACCGGCGTTTCCTACCCCGGCTGATTTTATCGTTTCCTGGATAAAATTGGCCTATAATTTGCTTTGTTTTACGAGTACTCCAAAAACAACGACAGAATGAGGTAAAACTATGGCCTATATGCAGCTCATAAAGCAAAACGATCCCGCCCGCCCCAAAGAGTTAACACCCGGTGAAATCACCTTAGGTCGGGCTTCCAACAACGATGTAATAGTAAGTGACATAACAGCCAGCCAATACCATGCAAGAATTTTCACCTATTTTTGTGTGTCCTACATTGAAGACCTAAACAGTACCAACGGTACTTTTGTTAACGGGAAACAAATTACAAAACATATTCTGCATCCCGGTGACGTGGTTGCCTTGGGAAAATGTGAGTTTATCGTTGAGGAAAACCGGGTTACAGTTCCGCTCAGTAATACAGGATAAATTCGCGAATACCTGCTTTTTTTCCATCGAACAACGCCGGTCGAGCTACCGGTACCGGACTGGTATAAACCGCACGCAAACCACAGATAGAAGCCTTTACCAAAAATCCTATTGAGGCTCTATAAATCGAGTCAACTCGCAGTTGTCATTGTACCGATACAAAAATACACGGTGATTTGGCTCTGCGTGTTCGTGATCACACAAAACATCCCTGAACGGATTGAATCTTTTCCCTGCCCGTACGCTATTAATAGATAGGCACAGGCCATTTACCTCTTTGGTTTACGCGATGCTGGTTTTCTGGCGCAGATTGGTATATCGAAGGATTTGGAGAATAATTCCTTGAAGAAAATGAATATTTTCAATTGGATGCGATCACGCGCGATGTTGCGAGAACAAAAAAGCACGCCTAGCTCTTTAGCACGGTATGAACACATCGTTGTTCACCCCTGTGTCATCGATAACCAGCCGCACATTGTTTATCCCAAAGGACTACAAGAACATTCACCCGATCTTTTTAACCAGTTAAGTCACTATTTCAGCGGCCAGGGGTATACATTAAAAGAAGATAAGCGTTCGGTATCCAGCGCGAATGCCCATCGGCACGAACGTCGGCGCTGGGCACCCATGATCCTGTTTACCGCCAGTCTGCTGTTTGAAAGCAGCGCGCATGCTGACGTTGAACTTGAAATCCATGATATACAGGGACATCACCATCATCAAATCGAATTACAATTAGTCTCTAATCAGCAAGTGCGCCACCACATCGAACAACAGCTTACCCCGTTGTCCACGCCTGAACCGAGCGAATCAACAACCATTAAATCCAATCTGGCCAAGATGATTTTTAGTATGCTACAAAATCATTATAATAAACAAAAT
>JANNJI010000185.1:0-3340 GCA_031405795.1 Gammaproteobacteria bacterium | reverse complement strand
CTTAAATGTAGTAAACCTGGATATCTGAACACACTTCCCTCGCAAGGGGCGGTTAATAAAACCGAGTGACCGAGGCGCTGATTCGAGCGGCAAAGTTAGGACGCTAAAGCAAAAAGGCAGGCAGTTTATCCGGGATAGTGTTTGCTTATCTCGGGCATCTGCGCCTCAATCCACTGTTTTGCGTCATGCAAAATTTCATCAGCTGTCCGTCCGTGAGTGGAAATCGGCGGTCCAATACGCACCTGAATGGTGCCTGGTGTTTTTAAAAAGCCACCACGCGGCCAGCACTCACCGGCATTGTGAGCGATGGGGATCACCGGATAACCCGTTTCGGCAGCGAGTACCGCACCACCAATTTTATATCTCCCGGGTTTGTCAGGGGCGGTGCGAGTGCCTTCGGGGAAAATCACAATACTGATGTTATCGGCGAGCCGTTTTCTGCCCTGTTCAATTATTTGTTGAATGGCTTGTTTCCCAGAGCGTCGATCAATTGCAATCGGCTTCATTGCCGCCAGCGCCCAGCCAAAAAATGGAATCCAGAATAACTCACGTTTTGCAACAAAACATATCTTGATAAAAATAGTTTGGATGGCATACCCCTCCCAAGTCGATTGATGTTTGCTAAAAATAATCACGGGACTGTCAGGAATATTTTCTTGTCCGTGGAACTGATATTTCACACCGCAGGTAAGTTTCAGTGACATCAATACAAAATGGGCATAAAACCGCAATGTGTACGACATTAAAATAAAAGGTAGGGGTTTTAACAGCACCGAGATGATGGTAAAAATAATGGTAAAAGTAATCATCAGTACACTAAATAGTATGGAGCGGAACATCATCAGCATGTCTATCAACCCTCTGAATTTAACAAGTCTTCAACATACGCTGAAAGATTGGGATAAACGGGAAATGCCGCAATTTCCTTTGCGTACTTTTGCAGGGTACGTTGGCCCTTGCCGGTTTTGACCAGAATGGGTTTGGCGCCAACGGTGATTGCTGCTTGAATATCGCGATACGAATCACCCACTGCAGGTACGTCACTCAAATCCGTTTGGTAACGTTCGGCGATTTGCCGCAATAGCCCGGCTTTAGGTTTGCGGCAATCGCAGTGATCATCCGGGCCGTGTGGACAAATAAAAAAAGCATCAACCCGGCCGCCGATAGGAGCTAATAATAACGCTAGTTTGTCATGCATCGCTTGTAGCGCGGACCGATCATAGTAGCCACGGGCAATACCCGATTGATTGGTGGCCACCACAACGGTATACCCCGCCTTGGTCAGGCGGCCGATGGCGGCAATACTGCCGGGTATGGGAATAAATTCTTGCGGGGATTTGATATAGTCATCGGAGTCTTCGTTGATAACACCGTCGCGGTCAAGGATTATAAGTTTCATATGCCCTTTGCAATTGTTGCCATGCCGTTTTATAAATTTACTCTTTAAACTCAGACACGCGAATCCGACCATTAATCAACCTTGATTGGCGAAGCATGAGTTTATCCATTTTTTGCCAGAAGGCTGAATTCAGATCAAAGTTGGCAGCAATCGCTGTTCCCAACAGCAAGATAAGCAGGTCGGCCACTTCTTCGGCCAACTCTGCTGATGCTTTGCCCTTGGTGATGCACGATGAAATTTCGCCAAGCTCTTCCGCCATTAAGGCAACACGATAGGCCAGCTCTTCACCGCCGGTGTTTTTGAAATCATGTTTGTCGTGAAAGGCTTGCACGGCTTGTAACATGGCGGCGTAAGAGTTGCGGGCAATCGTATCGACCATAGTTAGCTTGCTGTTTGTAAATGTGAGATATCGGCCACCTCAAGAAACAAATTCCGCAAATTCGCCAGTAAGGCGAGGCGATTCAGGCGCAAGGGCTGATTTTCAGCCATGACCATCACGCCATCAAAAAAATGATCAACGTTATCGCGCAGTTGTGCCAATTGTTTTAATACCGCAGCATAGTCACGCTTTTTTAATAAAGGCGAGACCTGCTTGCGTGCTTTGTTGATCGCTTCAGCCAGGGCGATTTCCGCTGCTTCTTGCAATAGTGTGTTATCGATTTGGTTCGGCAGGGGTTCAGTATTTTTCTTTAATATATTCGAAATGCGTTTGTTGGCAGCGGCAAGTGCCTGTGCGGCGGGTTCATGTTGGAAGGCCGTGACGGCATGCACACGCGTGTCAAAATCCGCCGGGCTGGTCGGCCGTAAAGCCTTGACGGCATCAAAGATGTCATGGCGTATGCCTTGATTCAAATAATAGGCCCGCATGCGCTCCAGTAAAAATTCCAAGACATCATCAATGATCTTATCGGCCTTCAGCGCAGCAGGTTGCAACTTGGCGGCATGCGTCAACAACGGTTGCAGATCCAGGGGTAGTTTGTTTTCAATCAAAGTGCGAAGGATCCCCAAGGCAGCACGACGCAAACCAAACGGGTCTTTTTCACCGGTGGGTGCCTGGCCAATAGCAAAAATACCCACTAAGGTATCGAGGCGATCCGCGATCGCCACCGCCTGTCCGGTGTGTGTTGCTGGCAATTGATCACCGGCAAAACGTGGCATGTAGTGTTCATCAACAGCCAAAGCGACATCACCGGGTTCTTTGTCATGTGCGGCATAATAACGCCCCATCACCCCTTGTAATTCGGGAAATTCACCGACCATACTGGTCACGAGATCACATTTACACAATTCTGCTGCACGCATCGCCAGTAGTTTGTCACCGCCAATGTGTTGTGCAACCTCTCCCGCTAAAACAATCACCCGTTGGGTCTTGTCAAACAAAGTACCCAGCTTCTGTTGAAACACCACCGTCTTTAACTCACCATGGCGTGAGGCGAGGGTCTTCTTGCGATCTTGATTCCAAAAAAATTCAGCATCAGCAAAACGGGGGCGTATCACTCGTTCATTGCCGACGCGCACGCGGCTCATGTCGGCGTGTTCAATATTACTGATGGTAATAAAGTAAGGTAACAACTGACCATTATTATCAACGAGATGAAAATAGCGTTGATTCGCCGCCATCGTCGAGATCAAGGCTTCTTTGGGCACCGCCAGATAACGTGGCTCAAACGAGCCCAATACGGCGGTGGGCCACTCGACCATCGAGGTCACTTCATCTAGTAAATTATCATTGATGATCGCGCAACCGCCGGTCGCATGTGCGGCCTCTTCAATTTGCGCACGTATGGCTTGCTTGCGCCGTTCAAATGAGGCAATCACCTTGCCCTTGCTCTCCAGCAGTACGTCATACTCGCTTGGGTGAGGAATAAAGATCGGTGTGGGTTGCAGGAATCGATGACCGTGGGTTTCACGTCCGCTACGCACGCTCAATATCTCGCAATC
>JANNJI010000184.1:0-2265 GCA_031405795.1 Gammaproteobacteria bacterium | reverse complement strand
AGCGAGACATGACCCCGTACACACTCGACAAACCAGTCTTCATCACCCGCCACTGCCTTACCCTTACCGCCACAACCCAATAAATATGACAGGGAGGCTTCTTTGGTTGCCAATTGTTTGAAGAACATTGCGTTGTCTCCGTATTTTTGAATATCGCTATTAAGTTTTCTATGAAACACCTTTCCCGCTGTTATGTATACGTTCAAGACCGGTTTTCGCCTCTTCATTATCTTTATCCGCCGCTTTACGGTACCACTGTGCCGCTTCAGCGTAATCCTGCGTGACGCCTCTACCTTCGTCATAGATAAATCCCAGCAAGGCTTGCGCTGCTGCGTGATTTTGTTCCGCGGCTTTATGCAACCACTGTATTACCGCTGAAAAGTCCTGCGGTACGTTGAGTGCCTGGTAATAAACAATGCCGAGACGATATTGGGCCTCAGCATCACCTGCCTCAGCCTTTTCCTTGTTGTATGGGACATCCGTTTTTTTGGCTTGACTCAACATCTTGTAGGAAATGAATGTTGCTACTGCAAAGAAAATTAGTTGGAAAATCGGTAAATCACTCATTTTTTCTCCCTGTTAAATGTTAAATGAATACAGCATTTTATGAATATCCAGTCTTCGTCAGTCTACTGCAGATCAGTAATAAAATATAGCAAAGCCTGGTCTGAAACATGTATCCTGTGATTCATTAAAACCATTACGCAACTTGCCAGATGAATCAGTACAAAAATTCAATTCACACCCATTTCATTAATATCCGATTCATTATTTTCATGTAGTTTCTCGCCTACAACATTATCGCACAGGAGAAGACTATGACACTCACTAAAATGTATTTTAACCGTACCAGAACTTTTGCCATGATCGGCTTAGTTGTTTCATTATGTTCCGGTTGTATAATACACCCGCTGGGTGGTCACCACGGACATCATGGCAATTACGGTCACCATGGAAAACACCGCTAATAAATATACTAAGAAACAAAAGAGAAACACCTTCATAAAAAACTCACTTGGATGTCGATGCCAATCTGCATATACATCTGGGTGGGCACGTTGAGGTCGGCGTTTAGAGTTGCCGTATTAGTTATTTATCGCGATTCAATAACTTTATTTCACCGTACTCGGTGATTTTTTGAGTTAACACAGTTAAAAATACTATCCATTGATACAATTAGTTGATCTTAACTGTGAGTACTCTTATGGCCGCAAACAACAAACCTTCTGCCTCAACGCAACCGACCACGCCTGCGCCTCAACCACGGTCGGCGTTGCCACTGAGTATCTGGGCACTGGGTTTGACCTCGATGTTCATGGACATCTCGTCCGAACTTATTCATAGCCTGTTACCAATATATATGGCAACCGTGCTGGGCATGAGCATGATAACGATTGGTGTCATAGAAGGTATCGCCGAGGCCACAGCCGCGATCACCAAAGTATTTTCCGGTGTCCTTAGCGATTACCTGAGAAAACGCAAATTTCTCGTGGTACTGGGTTATGGCCTGGGGGCGCTTTCGAAACCGATGTTTCCCCTGGCCAACTCTATTGGCTGGGTAGTTAGCGCACGCTTTATTGATCGGATTGGTAAAGGCATCCGTGGTGCGCCACGTGATGCACTCATCGCCGACATTGCCCCGCCTGAGTTACGCGGTGCTGCCTATGGACTGCGCCAAGCACTGGATTCCATCGGTGCCTTTATTGGGCCGTTGCTTGCGGTACTCTTCATGTTGTGGTTGGTGAATGACATCAGGGCGGTGCTATGGATTGCGGTACTGCCCGCCTTTATTGCTGTGTTACTGCTGATCGTTGCCGTGCGTGAGCCGGAAACCACAACTCGCACAACAATTAAAAATACCCCGCTGCGCCTCGCGGATGCCAAACGTTTGCAGTTGCGCTACTGGCTGATTGTTTTGCTCGGCGCCGTCTTCACTCTCGCACGTTTTAGTGAAGCCTTCCTGGTGTTGCGCGCACAAGATGTAGGACTCGCCCTGGCTTTCGTACCGGTGGTGATGATTGTCATGAGCGCGGTGTATGCCATCGTCGCTTATCCGACAGGTGTTGCCGCTGATCGCATGGGCCATCGCAGCCTTTTATTGAGTGGCCTGGTCATGTTGATAGTGGCTGATATTGTATTGGCCTCCGCCACAAGCGCGTGGCAGGTGTTTGCTGGCGCCACGTTGTGGGGATTACATATGGGACTCACTCAAGGCCTGCTATCAAAATTGGTCGCCGACAACGCCCCCGCCGATCTGCGCGGCAC
>JANNJI010000183.1:0-9160 GCA_031405795.1 Gammaproteobacteria bacterium | reverse complement strand
CCTGCAACATGGCGCACATGGAACATTTATCAAGATGCCAGCTGGGTTTGTCAGTGCTGCCCATAGTCACACGGGCGAATATTGGGGAGTGGTTATCTCAGGCGTCGGTGTAAACGGAATACCAGGAGGCGTAGATGTGCCGCTGCCGGTAGGCTCGTACTGGTCACAAAAAGGCGGCGAGCTCCATGTAACAAAATGTATTTCTCCCAACGAATGCATTTTCTTCATCAATCAAACCGTGAAGTTTGACGAAATGGAAGAAAGCAAGAAGCATTAAAGCAGTGCTGCCCTTGCCCCAGCTTATTTAGGTTCGTATCAGTGGCTGGGGCAGGTCAATCGTCTTTGTTCCGAGATTATTGTAGTGAAGGAGGCCACCATGTCCTGACTTAGATATTCACAACAACTGATAGTACGATCAGACCTGGGCATACCTACATATGCCGCTACGCCGCACTCGAACCACGGTGCTCTGGTTTTGTACGCCCATCTTACTTTGTTAATTTTTAAACAGGAGAACAAATATGAAACTGCTTTTTATCAAGGGCTCCCCGCGCGGAGCAAGTTCGCAATCCACCAAAATCGTCGAGGCTTCACTCGCCGCCTATCGGAGTAAAAATCCCGGCGCAAAGATCGACGAGCTCGATCTCTGGCAGACGCCGCTGCCTGAATTCGATGGTGACCGCGCCGCCGCCAAGATGTCTTTTTTTGGTGAAGGCACGCTGGAAGGTGCTCGCAAAACCGCCTGGGACGAAATCGTAACCATTACCAATCGATTTACCAGCGCCGACGACTATCTGTTCACTGTGCCGATGTGGAATGGTGGCATTCCGTATCGTCTCAAACTGTACATCGACATCATCACCCAGCCGGGCCTGCTGTTTGGATTTGACCCGGCAGCCGGTTATAGCGGCGTGTTGAAGGGCAAGCGCGCAACAGCCATTTACACCAGTGGCGTTTATGCTCCAGGTGTACCTAAGGCGTTCGGCACCGATCACCACTCCACGTATTTCGACGATTGGTTGCGTTTTATCGGCATCAGCGACATCACGACCGTACGCTTCCAGCCAACCCTGCTAACAAATGATCCGGCGGGCGGTCTGAAGCAGGCCCAGTCCGAGGCCACTAAGGCGGGCGGGCGCTGACGATTAAAATTCGTGGGGCCGATTGTGCAGTCCCGCGGACTAGTGTGACAATAAACAACCTCCCAGGAAATAGACCGTGCAGACGAATAGTATTGAAGAAGCATTGATGGCGTTGGCTGCCGGTTCGTTGGTTATCGTTGTTGATGACGAAGACCGCGAGAACGTCTGAATCTGATTGAGCACATTCACTTCATGGTACCGATTTGACTACCCTAGACGACCTGCGACGCTACGCCGTCGCCCGATCCCTTTTTACACCAACCACGCTCGCTCGCGCCATCAAAAAATTAGGGTTTGTGCAAGCTGACCCGATTCGCGCCCCGGCGCGTGCGCAAGATCTGATACTGCGACATCGCGTAAAAAACTATCGTGCAGGCGACCTTGAGCGACGCTATCCAAAACTGGATCTTGAGGAGGATTTCTTCATAAACTATGGCTATCTTCCGAGCGCACATCAAATATTGATGCATCCGCGGGAGCCGCTTAAGGTGTGGAGTGCGAAAACGCGCAAGCAGGCACAAGCTGTGCTCGACTTCGTACGTGAGCATGGCGCAGTGCACCCGCGCAAGGTAGACGAACACTTTGCGCACGGTAAGGTGACCAATTACTGGGGCGGCTCGTCCAACGCCTCCACGCGTCTACTGGAAGATATGCACTACCGCGGCTTGCTGCGTGTGGTGCGACGCGACAATGGCATTCGCGTCTATGAGGTGCACGAGTCTGCGCCTGACGTTACTGATGCAGAAGCGCTACACGAGCGGCTTGATGCACTGATTGATGTGCTAGTGTGCAAGTATGCGCCGCTGTCCGCTTCCAGTTTGAGCGCTCTCGTAAGCCGCCTTCGCTATGGCGTGCCGCAATGGGGTGGGCAACTCAAGTCTGCGTTATCGCGCACAAAACAGCGGCTTAGCCATGCGAGTGTTGAAGGCTTGGATTGGTATTGGCCAGAAACTGAACGAGTGCATTCTGGCTGGACTGGGGTCGGCGACCAAGTGCGCCTCCTCGCACCTTTTGATCCCATCGTGTGGGATCGTCGGCGCTTCGAACTGCTCTGGGGGTGGGCATACCGCTTCGAGGCTTATACGCCGGTGCCGAAGCGCAAGCTCGGATACTACGCTTTGCCACTGTTATGGCGCGACGCGGTGATTGGCTGGGGCAACCTGTCAGTGAAGGAAGGGAAACTGAATAGCGAACTGGGTTACGTCGCAGGACGCGCGCCAAAGGATCGAAACTTCAAGCGCGAACTGGAGGCAGAGCTCCAACGCATGCGCAGGTTTCTGGCATGATAAACCCTCAATGATTTCATACTGCTCCAATTAACTACAGGCTAAAGAGAGAATGAACCTTGTCAAGGGGTTGCCTTCATGACAACCTGGCTTTGAACAAAGGACAAACTTTACTGATCCGCGGTGTCACGCCCCCAAATTATCGACCGGGTTGCGGACGGCACTTAATAGAACCAAACCGGCAAAAGTTTTTGGTTTTCCTGAAATCCAGGATGCCCATCGCCTGATGGAAAGCTACCAAGCCGTCGGCAAGATTGTGGTTAAGGTATAGGTTAGTTTCTGCTTGCCGTCCCCGCAAAGTTTGACGATGAGTTTAATCCCGGCAATCCGCGTCGCTTGGCATCGCTTTCGCTGGAACAACAAAAGAAACGCGCCAAGGATCTGTTGCGTGACGCACGCCAGGAAGATCCCGCCGCACTAAACCGTTTACAGCGTTGTCACCTCGGCGCGACATCAACGCAGCTACGATTACACGATGCACAAACCGTGATCGCCCGTGAATACGGATTTGCGCAGTGGGCAGAGTTAAAGACGCACATCGAACAAGCACAGATTGCCCGTCAGGCGATTTTACAAGGGCAACCAACCGTATAACTGCTGCAAAAAGCGGATTGGCTGGAGTTAAATTGTATAGCCCGTTGGGTGGGCGGCGTGCAAATTGATTCACGTGCCGCATCACATTGGCGACAGGAGCAATCGCAAGGCGTCGTGTTACGCCAATTTCACCAACGCACTTAAACGATGCATGTCGAGTAATTTGATGTGTTTGCGATCCGCTTCGATGAGGCCTTCTTCCTGGAAATGCGTGAACAACCGGCTGATGGTTTCCACCGCCAGGCCGAGCATGTTGGCGATGTCGCTGCGCGACATACTCAAGTTAAATTCCGTGGCGGAGTAGCCGCGATGATGAAAACGTTCGGACAGCGTTAACAATACACTGGCCAGGCGTGCCTCGGCAGACAACTTGCTGCACACGGCAATTTTTTCGTGTTCTTCCTGAATTTCCTTGCTCATCATCTCCAGGATGTGATGTTGCAAGCTCGGTATGTCCATACATAGCTGTTCTAATTGACCAAACGGAATGTCACAGACACTGCTGGTTTCCAGTGCGATGGCGGAATTGGTGTAGTGGTTACCGTTGATGCCGCTCAAACCCAGCAGGTCGCCCGGCAATTTAAAACTGGTCACGTGTTCCATGCCGCTTTCATGGGTAAGATAACTTTTGACCGAGCCTGAGCGCAGCGCAAAAATTGCTGTGAATTCTTCGCCGCCGCGATACAGGTGTTCACCTTTGGCAATGGGACGGCGGCGTTTGATAACTTGATCCAGTTGTTCCAGGTCGTCTTTTTCCAGGCCCCTTGGCATGCACAGTTTGTAGATGCCGCATTGTTGGCAGACACTACGGACGCTGGCGAGGTTAACAACAGTATTACCCATGGGGATGACTTTATAGTTATGGCCGGGGACCTACTGTAACCAATTGAGACAAGGTTTAAAACAGGTAAATTGTAGGACTGTGAGGCGGACCAAGCGTCACAACCGCTGTTATACTAATGTAATTTCAAGCAACTACAATATAACTGCAACACATAAGGGAGCCAGCCATGTCGGGGCGTCGTGCCAATGTCGAACGTAACACCCTTGAAACCCAGATTACCCTGGCCGTCAACCTGGACGGCCAGGGCCGGGGCCAATTCAAGACCGGAGTGCCGTTTTTAGAACACATGCTCGATCAGATCACCCGGCATGGCATGATCGATATTGACGTACAAGCCGTCGGTGATTTACACATTGATGCGCACCACACGGTTGAGGACGTGGGCATTGCACTCGGTCAGGCTGTCAACAAAGCCCTGGGTGATAAAAAAGGCATCCGCCGTTATGGCCATGCCTATGTGCCATTAGATGAGGCGTTATCGCGAGTGGTCATCGATTTCTCTGGCCGTCCCGGTTTGGAATATCACGCCAGCTACCCGCGTGCCCGCGTTGGGGATTTTGACGTGGATTTGATCCATGAATTTTTCCAGGGCTTCACCAATCATGCCCACGCCACACTGCACATCGATAATTTGCGTGGTAAGAATGCTCACCATATTGCGGAAACTATTTTTAAGGCATTTGGCCGGGCGGTGCGCATGGCGGTGGAGATGGATCCGCGCATGGCGGGTGTGATGCCATCGACCAAGGGCAGTTTGTAATACGATATTGCTGAGCCTTTACCTCGTGGGATTTAATCAATGAACACCGTTGCGGTTATCGACTATGGCATGGGCAATTTGCATTCCGTGGCCAAGGCGCTGGAACACGCGCCGCAGCGCGCAAAGGTGATCGTCACCAGTGACTTAAAAATTATCGCCAATGCCGATCGTGTCGTGTTACCCGGCGTGGGCGCGATGCGTGATTGTATGGCGGAGATGTTGCGCCTTGGCGTGGATACGGTGGTAAAAGAGGTGTTGGCGCAGGGCAAACCATTTTTGGGTGTGTGTGTCGGTATGCAGGCATTGATGCGTTTCTCAGCAGAAAATAATGGTATTGATTGTTTGAATATTTTACCCGGCGAGGTGAAATTTTTCGGTGAGCAGTTGCGTGACCCGCACACGCAACAACGCTTGAAGGTGCCACATATGGGTTGGAATGAAGTGACTCAGACACGGACGCATCCCTTGTGGCAAGGGATTGCGCAAAACAGCCGTTTTTATTTTGTACACAGTTATTATGTGCAGGCAGATGCAGAGGAGTTGGTTGCCGGTCATACGAGCTATGGCATTCGCTTCGCCGCTGCGATGGCGCACGATAATCTGTTTGCCGTGCAATTTCATCCGGAAAAAAGTGCGCAGGCGGGTTTGAAGTTATATGAAAATTTTCTCAACTGGGATGGTAAATGGGATGGCAAGGTCTAAACGTCGAGGAATATACAGATGATCCTAATCCCTGCTATTGATCTAAAAGACGGTAAATGTGTGCGCTTGCGGCAAGGCAAGATGGAAGACGCCACGGTATTTTCCGATGATCCGGTGGCAATGGCCAGACAATGGGTTGATGCCGGTGCGCGGCGTTTGCATTTGGTTGATCTTAACGGTGCGTTTGCGGGTGCGCCAGTGAACATGCACATCATTGAGGCCATCGCCAAGGCGTGTCCGAAGATTCCGATTCAAGTCGGCGGCGGAATTCGCGATGCCGACACCGTGCAACGTTATCTGGATGCCGGTGTGTTATACGCCATTATCGGCACCAAGGCCGTTGCCGCACCACATTTTATCAATGATTTGTGTCTGCAGTTTCCCGGACATATCATCGTCGGTCTCGATGCCAAAGACGGCAAGGTGGCGATCGATGGTTGGTCTAAGTTATCGCATCATGATGTGATCGATCTTGCCAAACATTTTGAGAAGGACGGTGTCGAAGCGATTATTTACACGGATATCAGTCGCGATGGCATGATGCATGGTGTCAATGTGGAGGCCACGGTTAAATTAGCACGCGCCACCACCATTCCTGTGATCGCCTCCGGGGGTATCACCAATCTGGACGACATTCGCGCCTTATGCGCGGTGGCCAAAGAAGGCATCGTTGGCGCGATCACCGGTCGTGCGATTTATGAAGGTACATTGGACTTTGCCCAAGGCCAGCAATTAGCGGATAGTTTGAGTACATAAATATGAATCTTCTTGGCAATTGCTCAACGTCACGGCATTGGGACTGGTGTTAATTTATGTCACTGGCCAAACGCATTATCCCTTGTCTCGATGTCGATAACGGCCGCGTGGTGAAGGGTGTAAAATTTCTGCACATCCGTGATGCCGGTGATCCAGTGGAGATCGCGCGTCGTTATGATGAACAAGGCGCGGATGAATTGACGTTTTTAGATATCACCGCCAGCTCGGACAATCGCGACACCATGGTACACGTGGTGGAACAAGTGGCAGGGCAAGTGTTTATTCCACTGACGGTGGGTGGCGGGATTCGCAGTACGGCGGATATTCGACGGATGCTCAATGCCGGTGCCGACAAGGTTTCGATCAATACCGCAGCAGTTAACAATCCCGAGTTTGTCAAAGAGGCGGCGGAAAAATTTGGATCGCAATGCATCGTGGTCGCCATTGATGCCAAGAAAGTCAGTAAAGAGAATGAACCGGATCGTTGGGAAATTTTTACCCACGGCGGACGCAAGCCAACAGGCCTGGACGCAGTGGCCTGGGCGAAAAAAATGGTGAGTTACGGCGCGGGTGAGATCCTGTTAACCAGCATGGATCGCGACGGCACCAAGATCGGTTTTGATTTAGGGGTGACGCGCGCGATTGCCGATGCGGTGAGCGTGCCGGTGATCGCCTCCGGTGGCGTGGGTAATTTGGACCACCTCGTTGCCGGGATAGTCGAGGGTCATGCCGATGCCGTGTTGGCCGCGAGTATTTTTCATTTCTGTGAGTACACCATTACGCAAGCCAAGCAACACATGCAAAAGGCGGGCATTGAAGTTAGACTCTAATTTATTATTATGAGAAATATTCCATGGCGAATGAACAGAGTTGGCTGGATGCCATTAAATGGACTGACGAGGGCTTGGTTCCGGTGATAGCCCAGGAGTCGGGTAGTGGCAAGATTTTAATGTTTGCCTGGATGAGCCGGGAATCACTGGCCTTGACGGTGACCGAAGGCAAAGCGATTTACTGGTCGCGCTCACGGCAAAAACTCTGGCGCAAGGGTGAAGAGTCCGGTCATGAACAAATCATCAAAGACATTCGCCTGGATTGTGATAATGACGTGGTCTTGTTGATCGTCGAACAGCGCGGTGATATTGCCTGTCACACCGGGCGCAAGAGTTGTTTCTTTCAACAGTTGCAACAGGGGCAGTGGGTGACGGTTGAGCCGGTGGTGAAGGATCCCAAGCAGATATACAAATAGGTATAACCATGAAGACCAATAATGACGTGCTTCAAGCCCTGGCGACAGTGCTGGCGGAGCGTAAACACGCCGATCCGGACAGCTCCTATGTGGCCAAGCTTTATCATCAGGGTCTTGATAGTATTTTGAAGAAAATCGGTGAGGAGGCGACGGAGACCGTCATTGCGGCCAAATCGGGGGATAACAAGCAAGTGATATATGAGATAGCTGACCTCTGGTTTCACAGCTTGGTATTACTGTCATATCAAGGGCTTAGCCATGAGGATGTGCTGGCTGAGCTGGCGCGGCGCTTCGGCGTGTCGGGGATCGAGGAAAAGGCCAAACGGGGCAGTTAAGCACGGCTATTTGAGGTAGAATTAAAGCCTGCGCGGTGAATACTGCGCTTGCCACCTGATTTTACATAACACCCGGTTTTGCATGCGCAGCGAATTTGTCGTAGCGCAGTCAGGTACCTGGGTATCAACGGTTCAGTAAAGAGGAGTTAGCTATGATTTGGAGTAGCATCGGTCCATTACCATTAATTGTGATCCTGGTGATTGTTATTTTGTTGTTTGGCACCAAAAAATTGCGCAACATCGGCGCGGATTTGGGCGAGGCGCTGAAAAATTTTCGCAAATCTGTCAGAGACGGTGAAAACAAAGAAGGCGAGGACAAGGAGGGTGGCAGTAATCCGACTGCAGAGAAGCCATCGATCGAGCAGGCGCCAAAGAAAGAAGGTAACGTCTATCCCGGTGAAGTGGTTAACAAGGATAAAGACAAACAGGCGTAAGCGGCGAATACCACGCATTTGCACCTGTTGTAACAATCATGTTTGATATCGGCTTTTGGGAACTGGTGGTTGTCGGTATTGTCGCCTTGGTCGTGTTAGGCCCTGAGCGGCTGCCCGTCGTTGCGCGTCAAGTTGGGCGTTGGATTGGTCGCATGCGTGGCTTTGTCAATGAGGTGAAGGGTGACATCGATCGGGAAATGACTTTGCGTGATATCCGTCAAGCCATCGAACGTGATGCCGGGCTTGATGAAATCAAAAAGATCATTGAAACTGATCGCCATCTCATTGAAGACGAACAACCCAAACAGGAGTACGTCGTTAAGGCCCGCGCAGACGAACACCCCCCCGTACCACCGGAGATGGAAAAATTAGCGCCACCGGTTGAAGAAGACTTTAGTTATGGATTAACCGATCACCGCGATTATGGTTTGGAGGAGGGTGATCTCCCTGTCCAGCACGAAAACGTAAAACCTCAACCACAACCCAAGCCTCACCCCGTCTCAACGCAAACTGTCAGCATTGAGCCAACACCACCACCAACACCGCAGTCCAGCAGCGATGGCAGCCAAACCAAATAAAACTGACGACCAGTCTGACGGTGAAGAAGGTTTGCCGTTTTTCTCGCACCTCGCCGAGTTGCGGGATCGTCTGGTGCGCAGCGCGATTGTTGTGGCGATACTCTTTGCGGGATTATTTTATTTTGCCAATGATATTTATACCTTCGTCGCCCGTCCCATGCTTGAGCAATTGACGGGGCACAATATGTTGGCGACCAGACCCGCCTCGACTTTTTTTATTCCGTTTAAATTAACTTTCTTTATTGCAATATTTTTGGCAATCCCTTTTTTGTTATATCAAATCTGGTCTTTTGTCGCGCCGGGTTTATACAAACATGAAAAGCGCCTGGCCGTACCCTTGCTGGTTTCCAGCACCTTGCTTTTTTATATCGGGATGGCGTTTGCCTATTACATTGTCTTTCCGCTGATCTTCAAGTTTTTTGCCGGTACTGCGCCTGCGGGAGTGGATCGAAAGCGACCTCCTCCCCGGCGTCGATCGTCTCG
>JANNJI010000182.1:0-1738 GCA_031405795.1 Gammaproteobacteria bacterium | reverse complement strand
TGCATGGCTTTTTTTGATAAAACCATGACAGTGACCAGTTATCTCAGCACGGTCCAGGCAGAATTCGCCCGCACCGAACCAGGTGCGCGGATCAGCAAGCCGGTGCTGATTAACCATGCCGGTAACCAGGCCTATGAAATACACATTGAGTTTGCCAGCGCCGGTACCACCGCAACCAACACTACCTTGGTGTTTGAGCGGCCGAATCACTTTCTGGTGTGTGCCTTTACCGCCGACACATCATCGCGCACCACCGTCAACGATGCACTGCGCAGCCTGCGTCTTCGTCCTCCGCTCGGCGAACTCATCGAAGCTAACTAGCAATTTTGCTTAGCGATCTCGTACAACCCCTGTTACCAAAGCGTGCCCAAGGATCTCAAACAAAGCACGCGTCAGCGTTTTATCGCGCTGGAATTTAATTAACCGAATCCGGAATTGGAAGCGACCATCATCGTTAACGAAACCGGTGTGGCCGCCCCCATTGCCGCCAAGCTGGTGAAGTTCGCCGGTATGACCCATAATCTCAAAGGCAGCGGTTTGGATGAAGGTGCGAGCACCCGCTTGTTAGTGCATGCCGCCAAACTCATGGCCGTCAACATCGCCCCTGTCACCGCCAGCCACACCGCCATTGCCCAAGCCCTCACCGACGACGTCGAGATGATCGCGGCGATCAATGAACTGAGTGCGTCGTTGTTTTAACGAAGTGGAAAATGATATGACTCGACAGGCCAACTAAACAAGGAAAAAATGAAATGGACTTCAACAGCCTGATCCAAACAACGAGGCGGCGCGTCACAGCTATAGCCACAATGCCACTCACGACACCTGTGCACTACTATAATGCAGGATTCGTCTTTCTTGTTATCGCCCTCATCGCTCTCATCGTCTTCACTAAAACGGAATACCTCTGGCTTGTGCCGTGCGTCGCCAGTTTTTTACTGCTTTGTGTCGCATATCTGATGGAAGCTTACCAGTTATGCAAAAAGATATGGGCATCGGGCATTAGCAAAACCGTATTAAATAGCATCGCCAGTGTACTGATTGTGTTGCCTAGCGTTATTCTGGCGCACCATGCAGTGAATAATATTGTCGGCACCAACCCGGTTGACTTTAAATTCAGCATTACTGTCTTATCGATAATATATGGTGTTTACGTTATCCCCCTGTTGGCCGGTATCTTGTTAATGTTATTTAATTTGTATGCGATGTCGCGAATGATAATGAACGCAATTTTCGCACCATTTATTTTAATGAAGGCCACGATGCTGCAAGAATCAGGAGACAATACAACTAAAATGTTTCTAAAGAGCCATATTGAAGCGTTACGCAGTATTGCTGCTATCATTCTACTTTTTATCGTGATGTTTATCGCTGGGGAATTTGAAAGTAATGAACCTTTACTCAGAAAAATTGGAACAGCCGTGATACTTAGTAGCGACTTTTACCAAAAAACTGACTGCGCTAATGTAGCGAAAGATGCGCGTATTTCGTATGTTGAGAATGATAGTATCGTTGTCGCAACGCCAGTGGATGCCAAAATTTTCATCTGGGCATTCGAAAAACGAACCTGTGAATAATCCTTGATAACCTGCTTTTTTTATAAGTGACTGATAGATTGCGTGTTAATCCTTTAATCTGCACTACATCAGACCTTGTTAGCGGTCTCCATCATCAAACTGTACCGTTACCCCCGAACGCTGCGTGCGGACGGAGCGATTCGAATTCGGCTGCGCTCCGC
>JANNJI010000181.1:0-2098 GCA_031405795.1 Gammaproteobacteria bacterium | reverse complement strand
CCCGTGCTTGAGGGTTGGTTTTGCTATGGCATTGGTGCTATTGCGTACACCAAGACTGGTTGCTGACCGTGGAGACATGGCAACAGTGATTCATGCGGGTAAAAACAGGGTAACGCTTGCGGAAAGCGTGTAGAGGGTTGTCCAGGCTGGCTGTTTTGGAGGTGGCGGGGGATTTGTCCTGCCACTTCCTGGTTTTTCACCCATCAAACGGCCTATCTCAATATCCTGAAGGAAAATAAATTTGCCTTCTATAAATATTTGGATAAATTGGTGGAGACCATGGGTGCCGAACCCCTGGAAAAATATGAAAAGAAGGTGCAATGCTGTGGCGGTGCACTGGCTTTTTCCGAACCGGTAAAATCCCAGGCCTGGATCAAAGATATTATTGAGTCGGCCTACGATGGTGGCGCGGATTTGATCGTGACCCCTTGCCCGGTATGCCAAATGAATGTTGAGATATACCAGGATCAAATCAACGCTAAGTACAAAACCAAGTTTAAGATGCCGGTGGTGTATTACTCCACGCTGATGGCTGTGGCTTATGGCAAAGACATCAAGGGTGCCGGTCTGGATGGCCAGGTTATTCGCTCAAAGCAGCTGGAAGACATCACCAAACGCACCTAAACTCGCTTGTCAGGGCACAGTCTTCGCTTGGAAGGCTGTGCCGATAAAGTTATTTAATCGACTAATTCATTTTCCCACCTATAATTCTTCACTATTTACCTCTATATTTCTGAGGCTATGCCGATAAATAGCATTATTTTCATTCAACAGATCTAGCATAGAAGGCTTAAGGAGTATCGTTATGCGTCAACCTATGTTTTATTGTGCTGTTAGTTGTATGTTCACCCTGTGTGCGGCTGTTCAGGCAGATGCAGAACCTGCGAAGCCAGCCAAGCCCAATACAATCGCATGGGCGGGTTGTGGTATCACCAAAGCGGCGTTTATGGACGAACTGTCTAAGGCCTATGAAAAGAAGACAGGTATCAAGGTGGTATTCGACAAAGGTGACTCCCCGCTCGATGGGTCGATTTCAGGTATTCAGGATATTAACAGTGGCAAGTTCGCTTTAGGGGCATCGTGCAGAGCAAATATCGATACTATGTCAGAAGAACGCGATGTGCATCAAGTCCCGGTGGCCTGGGATGCGCTGGTATTCATTGTCCACCCGAATATCACAATAGACACGGTGAGTACCCAGCAAGTAAAAGATATTTATCTGGGTAAAATCACCAATTGGCAGCAACTGGGTGGACCTAACCATACCATCGAATTGTATGATCGGCGTGGCAAGTTGTCGGGCGTAGGACGTAATCTGCGCGAACTACTGTTTGCTGACTACAACCAGGAATTTCCCGGTGTGAAACATATTGTTCAATCAACAGGGCCGCTCGAGCAGGGGATTGAAAAAACGCCCTTCAGCTTTGGCGCAACCGGGATCAGCAGCGCACAACGCCGCGCCAAAGACGGCAAGGTGAAGATACTCAAACTCAATGGCAAAGAACCAAGCTTCGAAAATATTAAAACTGGCCAGTATGTCATGTACCGGCCGTTATATATGGTGAGCAAGGGAATCGCTGCTGAGAAACCGGTGAAGGAATTTATCAGTTTTGCTTTAAGTCGTGAAGGACAGGACGTTATCCGTAGTACCGGTACGGTGCCCTATTCGGATGCGATGGGGTTGGTGATGAAACAGATTGAACAATATGACGTGGCCACTGAAAAAGGTTTGTTTACCACACAAACTAATGTCGAACGCAAAAAATAAATACACGAACATAAAAAAGGGGCCGGATGGCCCCTTTTTTATTTGCGCAACAATCAAGAATTATTTGTCGATGAACTTCTCGAAAGGGACTTCGTGTTTGGCCAGTTCTTCAGCCATCTGGAATTTTGCCGCCGTCACCTTTATCTGTTCTTACGAATGTTGGCATTTAAAAACCCCTTTATTTTTCTAGCTAAATAACTGTTCCTAAATGGTGTTCGCTAACCGAAGCGGCGGGTTGCGATATTGGTAAGTTTTGATGCAGCGGAAATACAATCATGCCTCAAAACAATTCGCAGGATAGCTGCCTCAACGAATCACTTCCCCCTTTGA
>JANNJI010000180.1:0-6717 GCA_031405795.1 Gammaproteobacteria bacterium | reverse complement strand
AACTTAATCGCCCCGCCATGCAAGGCATCCGCCTCTATCGCTGCTTTTAAAATGGCTACTTTTTGTGCCACATCGGTTGGCGATGGCACAAGTTGCGGAGCAAATGCATCGACGCGGGGAAAAACCAGCCTTTCATAGGTGTCCCGAAACACCTTTGACCCGGTGCCGGGTTTCAGCGGGACGTTCAGGATGGTGCCATGCGGCCCGGTGTGCTCCACCGTGTGCAATAGGTTGTTATTGCGGCGATAGGGTTAGCCATATGAACAACCCAACCACTCCCTGGCAACCCAGCGCACAGCTGCAGCATTTGGAATTACGCGCCCGTATCGTGCATTTGCTACGGGCATATTTTCTGTCACAGCATATCCTTGAAGTTGAAACACCGCTGTTGTCGCACTATGCCACCACTGAGGTGCACCTGCAGAGTTTTGTGGTGCACGAATCCGCCGCCAGCAAACCCATCGGTTACTTACATACCTCGCCCGAGATGGCAATGAAACGTTTGCTGGCGGCGGGCAGCGGATCAATTTATCAAATTGGTAAAGTCTTTCGCGTGGGTGAACAGGGTTCGCGTCACAATCCCGAATTTACTTTATTGGAGTGGTATCGTATTCAAACGGAGTACGAAGACTTCATTGCTGAGAATGTCGCGCTGCTCCAGTCCATTTTGCAACCGTATCTTTCCTTGCAACCCGCACAACAGATCAGTTACCGTGATGCCTTTTTACGTTACGCCCAGGTTGACCCCGTGCAAGATTCCGTGGCGAGGCTGCGCGAAGTATGTTGTGCCCGTCATGACATCGCCAGTGTCCAACTTGATTTTGATGATCGCGATACCTGGCTGGACTTGTTGCTCACGCACAGTGTTGAACCGGCCCTGCCGCGTGATTGTCTGGTGGTGATACGCGATTATCCTGCCAGTCAGGCCTCGTTAGCGCAATTGTGCCCGGATGATCCGTCCTGTGCCGAACGCTTTGAGATTTATCTTAATGGTATTGAATTGGCCAATGGCTTTCATGAACTCAGCGATGTGGCAGAACAAACCGTTCGGATCGAACATGAATTACAACAACGTAAAAAAACAGGTTTGGCACCTGTACCGGTGAATCCACATTTTCTTGCCGCACTACAACACGGTTTGCCGGACTGTTGCGGTATTGCCATTGGTGTGGATCGCTTGGTGATGTTGGCGGCGGGGGTTATAACCATCAATGAGGTGATTAGTTTTGCCTACGACCGGGCATAACGTTGCCGGATTGCTCCGGCAGCGCGTTAGTGTCGCGATAATACTGCCCACATTCAGGATTGTGTTTTGTTATCGATTCGCAGCTTGATTTCGCCCGGCTTGGGGTGCTCGGGTCCAGGCAGGCGTATGTCAAGTTTAACTTCCAAGGCATCTCGCGAATCGATCCAGTGCGTATTGTCGAAACTTACCCACCGTTTGAAGGCGTAAACATCTTTATTCAACGATACAACCAGGCGTTGATTGCTGGTGTCTTTTAACAAACTACCGACAATCGCGACATCAGTGGGAATCGGCTGCCCGGCGGGAAAGAAAAGTATAAAATTGTCGCCCTCAGGTGTCGCCTGGCCGAAGGTGATCACCGGCAGTCGGGCTAATTCTGTTTGCCCAGGCAGGACAGAACAACCAGCGCAAAACAGCATGGATGCCGCGCAGGTGGCATAGATTATATGTTTCATTGTATTCTCCATAGTAAATTAATTTCTAAAGGTACTACGACCACTATACGTTTCAATTATTCAGATGGTCGCGTATACTCTGTATTACAGAGTTAATATACTCTGCAACTCAGAGTGTGTCAAACGAGGCAAGAAAAAAATGTGGAATGATACCGCGCAGAAGATTGAAGCAATCCATGCCATGATGGCCACCGGCCATCGCAGTGTCCGTGTTGAAGGGCACACCCTGGTGTTATGGGGCGTGGCCGCTGCCGCATTAATTTTACTGGTACGTATATTTTTTACCCCGGATATTTTTCCTGTTGATTGGCAACGGATACTTGCCGCTAATATTGTCATTAGCCTGACATTGGTTGCAGTTGGGATATGGGATTATCAACTGACCAAACGGGCGAGATCCGCGCGGGATGAAACCTTGTCATTCATACAACAGCAGGTCATCAAGATATGGTGGTTGATGGCGGGCCTGGTGGTCTTGATTAATATTGGTATGAATTTTTTTGGCGGCGGGTATCTGTTTTTTGCCATCATGATGGCGTTGATGGGCATCGCATTTTATATTCAGGGTTTGTTTTCCACGCAGATTTTATCCTGGGTGGGCGTGATACTGATTGGCCTTGGTTTGGGCAGCATTGTGTTTGGGATAGCCATAGCGCTACAGGAATGGTTAACCATCTGTGTGTTTGGTATGGGGATGCCGTTATTGGCCTTCTTGCTCAACTGGAAACCAGCCACACAAACCTTGCGGCGTCGTGTGATCATGTTGCTGGCTTGGCTGGCACTGGTTGTGACCTCCAGCGTTATCCTCGACTATCTTGATCGACAATTTGATACCTCGGGGATGAACACAGTGGCGCTCTCAGACTATCAGCAGGGCGATGCACAACAGCAGGGGATGTTTATCGTCAGCTTGCCGGCCGGTACGCGTATCCCTGTTGCGATTCACATTAGCGGGGATATGTTAAAAGAGACGAATACCGAAATATTGCCACTTCGTTTAGCCGAGCAGATGGATATTGTCGTTCATGACGGCAAACCGGAAGGGCATTACCGCGCCGCAAATGGGCCGTGGAAGGAAAAGAAATATCATTTTCGGATTGAAGGGTTTGAGTTGTCGTCATCACTGGCGCCTGACAAAGGCCCGGCAGCCTCACTTAAATTTCGTATCACTACAGGTGATTAATGTATCAATGACGAGGAGAATGCGATGGACGCCATGACATTACCAGAACTGGATACTGTTTTGCACCAGCCGGTGCGAACCCGGATTGCCGCCTTCTTGGTGACACGCGAAGAGGCGACCTTTAGCGAATTAAAACATGAATTGGAAATCACCGACGGCAACCTCGATGCCCATCTGAAAAAGATGATCGCGGAAAATTATATCAAGACCAGGAAACAAACGGGTAAAGGCCGGCCACAAACCACCTACAGCCTTAGCGCAAAGGGCACGACGGCCTTTGAAAATTATATCGAAACATTGAAGCACTTGTTAAAAATTTCACGTATGTTATCTTGAATCACTCGAAAAATACCTTGCTGTTACGCGCTAGCACGTCTACCCTTACTGTTTCCCTCAGGTTTGTTATAAATTTGTGATTCTTTTTGATAGCTACTGTCTTATTATTTGTTCATTGCGGTAAACACCTATGGTCGATGCCCCCACAATCTGAGTATCAAAATGAAAACCCGTCCCTACCGCTACTACGACACCGCGATTTCCCTGTGTGCGACTTGCCTGCGACGCGTTGATGCCAAGATTGTTTTTGAAGACGGCGGCGTGTGGATGCATAAGCGTTGTCCTCAGCACGGCTTCCAGAAGGTGTTGCTTGCCGATGATATTGGTTTTTACCGTCGTGCCCGCGAGGTGTACCTCAAGGTGCCGGAGCAGGTATTGGCGTGCAACACCCCAGTACATTGGGGTTGCCCCTATGATTGCGGTATCTGTCCGGATCACGAACAACATGGCTGCACGTTGATCATCGAAGTGACCGATCATTGTAATCTGCGTTGTCCAACCTGTTATGCCGCCAGTGGTCCAGAACGGTTGCAACACCGCAGTTTGGCGCAGATTGAGGCAATGCTGGATCGGGCCGTGGCAAACGAAGGTGAACCGGCGGTGATTCAACTGTCCGGCGGCGAACCGACCTTGCATCCCGAATTTTTCCAGATCATTGAGATGATGAAGACCCGTCCCATCCAACATCTATTGCTCAACACCAACGGGATTCGCATCGCCAGCGATCCTGAGTTTGTGGAAAGATTGCAGCAGGCTTATCCCGATATCGAAATCTATTTGCAGTTTGATTCCTTTCGCCGTGAAGCCCATCAAATACTACGGGGTGCCGATATGACTCGCATCCGTAACCAGGCCTTGCAACAACTCAATCGGCTCGGTATTTCGACCACGCTGGTGTCGACCATCCGCCGCGGGGTCAATGAGGATGAACTAGGTGCCACGATAGATTTTGCCCTGCAACAACCGTGTGTGCGTGGTGTGACTTTTCAACCGGTGCAGGCCGCTGGCCGGTTGGAAGGCTATGAAAATGGCTTCGATGAAAAACGTGATCGTTTAACCTTAACGGAGGTCCGTCGGCTGATCCTCGAACAAAGCGACCTCTTTGCACCCGAAGACATCATCCCGGTGCCGTGTCATGCCGATAGCGTGGCGATGGCATACGCCTTGAAGATCGACGGTCAGGTATTGCCTTTGACCGGGCTGGTCGATGATGAGTTTTTATTGAACAGCACGCGTAACACCATCAGTTACGAAAATGAACCGGCGGTGCGTGATAAGTTATTTGATTTATTCTCGACACGGCATTCACCGCAATCGCAGGCCACCGCCGTTGATCAGTTTCTAAACGTGGCGGGTGACGTCAACCATTCTTTTAATTTCGATTACAACAACGTCTTTCGCGTCTTGATCGTCCAGTTTATGGATGCGCATTCTTTCGATTTGCGTTCAATTCGTAAGTCGTGTGTCCATATCGTCCATCCCGACGGCAAGCGGGTGATACCGTTTGACACCTATAATATGTTCTACCGCGATGAACTGGAGCAGCATGTGCTCGGGCCGATACGTCAGGAGCGGGAACGTGAGCTTTATCAACAACTGGTCCTGGAGAATATGTCGTGCAAAGACAAAACGTAATAAAACATCTGTCACTTTACATAATGGCAATTGGACTGTTAGTTATCAGTGGTTGTACCAGCCTGCCACCGATCACCGTGACGACACCCCCGCCACATGATTTTCCCGCAGAGGGGTTTTCCCATAAAACCTTTGCACAATTATTAAAGCGTTACGTGGCCGACGGCCGTGTCGATTACGATGCCTGGCATGCAAACAATGCCTCGCTGATCGAGTTGGATTCTTACATCGCGGCACTGGCGGCTTACAGCCCGGAAAATACCCCGCAGCGGTTTGCCAAGGAAAATGATCGTAAGGCCTATTGGTTGTATGCGTATAACGCCCTGGTGATCAAGGCTGTTTTGGATCGTTGGCCATTGGATAGCGTCACGGACGTTAAGGCCCCGCTTGAATTGGTCAAAGGCTACGGATTTTTTTATCAACAACAGTTTATTGTTGGTGGCAAGACCTATAACCTCTATGACATCGAGCATGAGAAGGTATTAAAAGGATGGGATGATCCCCGTGCGCATTATGTCCTGAATTGCGCCAGTGGCAGTTGCCCGGTGATTCGGCCAGAGTTACCCACCGGTGATGCCTTGGAGCCGTTTCTCAACAAGGCAATGCACGATTTTCTCAGTAATCCAAAAAACATCACCATTGATCACGCCAACAAAAAAATCAATCTCTCGCTGATTTTCTCCTGGTACGAAAAAGATTTTCTGAATGATATGCACCGCCGGGGGTTACCTGTTGAGCACGGCATTGTTGATTACCTGATCAATGTAGCCTCAGCTGGGATGAAAGGTGAACTCGAAGCGGCGGTTAATTACACGGTCAGCTATGATGAGTACGATTGGGATATCAACAAAACCACCAAGTCGAAAAAATGATGCCGTCATGGATAAGGGTTTAAACTGCTGTTCCACATTATATGAATTACCACTGACGGAATTATTGTTAGGTAACAGTTTCCATCCGGGCGGGCTTACTGTAACAAGGCAACTCGCCGAGAGCGCATTGGTGGGGCTGAGTAGTCGTGTTTTGGATGTGGCCTGTGGTGTGGGTAGCACGGCGCGATTTTTGGCAGAGGAATTTGCTGCCACGGTCATCGGCACGGATCGTTCCCAGTCATTGTTGGATGAGGCCCAGGCTCGAACCCAGCAAGCCGGGCTGCAAGACCGTGTGCAATTCAAACAAAGCGATGTGACCGTATTAGCTTTTCCGGATAATTATTTTGACGTGGTATTCTGTGAATGTGCGCTGTGTCTTTTTGCCGACGCAGCGGCGGCCCTTAGCGAATTCCTCCGTGTACTGAAACCCGGCGGCCGGCTCGCGATTTCAGATGTTGTAGTAAATAAATTAATTCCAACGGAACTGATCGACCCATTGGGACACGCCCTGTGTATCTCGGGCGCACGAAGTGCCGATGCTTACAAAAATCTGATTACCCAGGCTGGTTTTGTCACGTTGCGATTCAAAGACGTCAGCACGGTATTGTTGGATATGGTTGGGCGGATTGAGAAACGCCTGCATTTCGCTGATGTGCTCGTCGAACTCAATAAATTCGGCCTTGCGGGTAGCGTGGGCGATAGCCAGCAAATTTTACAAGCAGCTCGCGACTTCATCGTCTCGCAAGGGGCAGGATATGCCTTGTTTGTTGCGCGTAAACCCCGCAGTGGTAGCAGCGCATAAACGCTATTTGTCTTTATTGCTCATCAAGTTAGTTTTTTTACTATCGAGGGTCACTATCACTAAAGCAGATTAGCTCTTTCGCGTATACACACTGGCTGATGGGTAACGTGCGTGTTCCTGTGCAGTGCCATCTTCTTGCGTGAACTGCTGATGCCATTGATGTAACTGGTTGCGCATGCGCTTGATGT
>JANNJI010000179.1:0-1067 GCA_031405795.1 Gammaproteobacteria bacterium | reverse complement strand
GGTTATAGCCCCATGTTAACACGATCCGCAGCCCATCCAGATTTACCATGGTCGGGCTAATCGCGTAGGTTAGTCCATCGCAAGGACACTTCACTACCAGATTCGAATAACCCGTTTTTTTCACAATCAGTGTTATATTGGTATCATCAATGCCGCCAAATGCCCGATCAAACCGAGCCTTGCCGTTGGCATTTGTTAATGATTTCACTGAGGTCTTGCCAATTTTCTGCAAAATAACTTCAGCGCCGTCAATCGCCATATCTTTCACCACGGCACTGAGGATCTGCACTTCCTGCGCCTGCGCAGTACTATTCATTCCCGTTAATAACAACACTCCCATAATACAAACCGACATGGCATTTTTCATTGTCCACTTATCCTTAAAACGTTTAGTTTTTCAAATATCAAAAATTGATTACGCTGAATACAAATAGTTAAATTACGTTACATATATCATAATTATAGTTATTTCTCCAGTGGCCCATTCATAATTCTGCGGAATTGAATTCAGGTAACATCAATTATCGTAACTATCCATCGTCATATACAAATCCGGCGCCTGGATCAGGCTATACACCCGAGGTAATCAGTCACCATTTTGCCTTGTTTATTTTTTAGCTTTGATTATTCGTTTGATATTTTCGCCTGTACAAGTGCTAAAAGGAAAATCGAGATAGCTTACTGTGCGTATATACAAGCCGACCTATTGATACCATTGCTGCTCGTCACGATGTAGGTTAGTGATATATGCGGCGCCATGGCAGGCGGAGATAGCGCAATGCAGGAACACGACTCCAGGGAGAGAGGAGGTACGACCCCACGGATGAGGGAGGTAGACAACGTCGGGAACGAGTTGTCGAGAATTGCGTCTGGAACAGCAATCGAGTTGCCGAGGAAATACAAAAAGGGGGGCGAACAATACACCGGCTTATTGCGCAAAGTGGACAGGAATTCGTAACAGTTATTTAAATTTTGAAGCGTCCTACCAATGACTGTAATTGCACGGCGGCGACACCAGCTACTACCTGCGCATGTATCTCTCGTGTTACCGCGCGGTCGAGTATCTC
>JANNJI010000178.1:0-3426 GCA_031405795.1 Gammaproteobacteria bacterium | reverse complement strand
CCATCCTGTTTAATACCCGGGTGATTCGTGCCACCGCAAAGGGGGTGGCGCTAACATTGGTCGATTATGAGATTGAAGGTCGCCGTTACACACTGGGAGAATTACGTCGCCAGTGGAAAGTCACCTCGTCTGATATTAAAGACTCTAAATCCAGAAGTTAACCAACTTGAGTATCATCGCGGTGTGGCAGATACTGTTATTTGTTGAGGTTTGAACTATAGTATTTCTAAATACGAAAACTGGGATTGTTGATTGGATAAAGAAAGGAAGTGTTATGGCATCACAACCTGATACGCGTTCCCAAGAACGACGTACCTTTAGCCGTCGTTTAGTGAATTCCCGCGTGAAGTTGCAACACGGTACGATTGGCTCGATCCTGGCGCGAACCCGTGATATTTCTGATAGCGGGGCGTTTGTTGAATGTTATCCGATACCGAAATTACCGGTGGGCTCGCACATCAAAATGCAATTGCTGGACTCTTCCGACCCGCGAATTGCCTTTAATATGAAAGTCATTCGTACTGGCCGCGATGGTGTAGCGATGCTTTTTATTGATTATGAACTTGAGGGCGAGCGTTATGGGATGGAAGTATTACGCAAGCAGTGGGCTAAGAAGGCAAAAAGAAAGAAATAGTGTCAGGATCGCATTGTCACTCCATCGTCACTCGATTCGGTAGTAACCGTATCATCACCTGTGACCATAATAGGCATCCCACATTTTGCGTAGGAAGTTTCCATGCCGTAGTGGGGGCGCTAAATAAATTAGGCGAGTCAATATACAAAACCGGGGTGGCGTTGTTCACGCCACCCCGGTTTTGTATTGATGGTGATAGACTGCTACGCGGCGGCGTGAATAGAGGTATCGTTGACGTTGATGTGCTCTGCGGTTTCTTCGTGTATTGCCGCCAGGGTAATTGCGTCCAGCTGCCCGAAAATCTTATTTTCCAACAAGCTCCACGCCACCATGGTCGCGGATTGTGTTCGGCCGTGATTATTCGCCGAGGTTTTACGGTTTACGTCAATCGCCGTGATGATGTCCGCGACCGTAATAGCTTCGGTGGGTTTGCCTAACACATAACCGCCGCCGGGACCACGCACGCCTTTAACCAGATGGTTTTGGCGCAGTAGGGCAAAGATTTGTTCCAAATAGGATAGGGAGATATCGAGTTTTTTTGCCAAGGCGGTAAGCGAAACCGGGTTGGGCATTTGAAAAGCCAGATTCAACATACCCTTGATTGCATAATGCGCACGCGAGGAAATAGTCATAATTGATGCTTCCTTAAAAGTTGCAGAGATTTATTGCCTGTCCATGGATAGAGCCTCTTGCTTCGTCCGTGATATTGGCAGAGGCGGCAGATCGCAATCCATGGATAACCTGACAGTAAAAGTAGAAATTTATCCTTAGTTATACAATGTGTTATTTGTGAATATTTGTAAAATCTTTGCCGAAAAGGCAAAAATGCCCTTAATTAACCTTTTTAATAATAATGACTCTAGACAAAAACAGTATTTGCATTGGGATGGGGTAAATACGTTACAGTGGAATCGCAATCATGCGGGTGAGGTCTCTTGGTCATGATGGCAATGAACAGTTTAATTTGGACACGGCGGATGCTGATGAAGAAAAAGGTATTTAGTGGTTGGCGTACCGGGCTGTTTCTGCTGGCGACGTTGTTGTTGTGCGCCTGTGAAACGCAACCCACAAAACCGTCTGAACAAGGTGCAGAACTCAATATCGACACAAAAGCAAAGAAATCGAATTCATCACAAATTGTTCGCGACAAGCTTGCGCGGTTGAACGACACTGATCCCGTTGAGCGCGCCTTAGCGGCCCATCAGCTTGGTAAATTTGGTCCAGGTGCGGCTGAGGCAATCAAACCATTGATGCAATTGTTAACGGACGATACAGCCGTATTGTTGTCGAGTTATCTGGGTGGTGGATACCGTTCCAGTGATGCCACCACCCCGGGTGAGGAAGCCGCGCAGGCGTTAGCGAAGATAGGTCACGCCGCCGCCGCAGAGCTGATTCAGGCTTTAAAAGATCCGAATCCAACCGTGCGGCGCTTGGCCGCTAAGGCGTTAGGACAGTTGGGTGATCTTAAGTCCATCCCGATTTTGCTCAAATTATTAGAAGACAGTGATCGTCAGGTACGCGCGGCGGCAGCGATCAGTCTGGGCAGTTATCATCACCCGTTGGCGGCGCAAACAATCCTGGATGCCCTGCCCAATGCCCAACCTGCGGTGCGTGCTGGTATGGTGTATGCCCTGGCACAAATTAATGATGTCATTGTGGTACCTGCTTTATTGACGCGCGCGGGGAGTGAAGAACTTGAAGTGCGTGCTGCCATTATGTATGCACTCGGACGTTTACGGGATGCCCGGGGAATCGATGTCTTGCTGCAAGGCCTGAAGGATGACGATGAATTTGTACGCGCCAATGCAGCGTTTGCCCTGCATGCGTATTTCAGTCCACGGACAGTGGAGGCCTTGCTGGGTGCCTTGGAGGATAAATCAGATCGGGTGCGCGAAGCGGCACAAGAGGCTTTACAACTCAACAGTGGTATTCAACAAACCCGAGACAGCCAAGCATGGCGCGTCTGGTGGTTGCAGCAACAGCAAAAGATGATCACACCCTCCAGTACCAATCCAAAAGAGCCGTAACTGGCACTGACAACTTTTCCCCGCCAAGCCCTTTTTACCCCTTGACCCTGACCTATACTCTAGGGTTTATAGTCCGGGCTGCGAGGTGTGGGATGACAGGATACACGATTGGTCAGATTGCCAAACAAACCGGTGTGACGATTGAGGCAATTCGTTTTTACGAAAAGCAGGGTCTGTTGGTTAAACCAGCGCGCAGCTCATAGTTGGGCAATAACCGGAGCGCCTCTTCAAAATGGCGCCGCGCTAGATCGAATCGGCCCTGCTGCATGTACAGATTGCCAAGGTTATAGTGGGCCACGCCATAGTCCGGTTGAATCTCCAGGGCACGCCAGGCGGCGCCGATCGCCGCATCGACATTACCCTGCTTCGAATAGGCATTGGCCAAGTTATTATAGCCGGCGGCGCCTGGCCCGGATGGACCGCCAAGGGGCCAGTTCACGAACCCGGCTGTGATTGCCAGAACTATCGACGCCTTGATCGCTTGGGACCGATTCTTTTGGCGCAACAGCCGGACAAACTCGACAATCGCTACCCCGGCAAACAACGCTAAAAACGGCACCAGCGGATAACGATATCGGCCAAAGACATAAAAGAGCGCCACACTGCCGGCGAGCGCCAAAATCATCGCATGGAGGAGCCACAGCCGCCGCCACTCGCGCCAGGTAAAAAATATCCCGATGTAAGCTCCACTTTATGGGACCTTGTATTTGGAACGATGTTTGACCTGAAAAAAGAAATAGAAGACAAAGAAAAAGTCAGGGAACT
>JANNJI010000177.1:0-4351 GCA_031405795.1 Gammaproteobacteria bacterium | reverse complement strand
GTGGAAATTACGTTATTGACTCTCCAGATAATGACTAAAGCGGCTGCGCAGAAAGCCGTTAATGCAGGGTTTGAAGTGCTGAGAAAGGCAGTAGAAGCCGTGCTTTGATCCTGATTTTTTTATACCAAATATTCTGGACGTAAACGCGAACACAAATACCATGCATACAGGAATACTGCAAACCAAATTGGCACGATATCCGCGTGGGAAAAAAATGTATCACCGCGCTTTTATCTTGCTTGCACTCCTGTTGATCCTGTTTTCGCAGACCTATGCAGCAGAAGACAAATGTGTAGGTATACATAGTCTGCTGGAAACGGGGCAGCTGGCGGAAGCGCGCAAGGCAATTGAAAAACTGTTGGCATCACCATCTCCGCCAGCCTGTGCAAGTGCATACATCAGCAAGCTTGTTGAAAAACAGGTGCAACTGGGAAATGCATACAACGATACTTTACAGATAAAGGAGGCGATTATTGCCTATAACACAGCCCTGCAACTCGATCCCACTCAAGCTGATGCGCGTCAAGCATTACGCAAGTTATCCAATCCGTTTACGCAGGTTCAGTCCCTTGTCAAACGTGGACTTAACGACAAGGCCAGGAATGCACTTGAAGAAGCAGTAAAGGCCAACCCTAACGTGCGTGTACCGGATGACCTAGCCTATCTATCCGAAACCGGTCCGTTCGCGCTGTGGCGAGATCTAAACACTACCTTGCGGCCTTGGTATCCCCTTATACCGGTAGCGCTGCTGCTCATTGTGTTGTGGTATTTTTTTAGTTTTAAACTATCTCCCTATCTGGATGTGCAGGATATGGATGACACCGCACTTGGGAGCAGCAAGCTGGGGAAAAATATTTCCGTCATGTTAGAAGACCATGTAAAGAAACTCTCGGAGACAACAGGTAACGAGATTAGCCAGGTATCAGGCCCGATTCAACCGGTTGCATTGCCAGCTGACATTTCCACTGTAGTACCGGGAGCGAGCTGGATTAAAAAAGCGCTGGTGTTGTTCAATCTTTTTCGTGTGCGCAAATCGCTACGCTTGACGGGATATCTTCACCCGCCCGGTAAAAGAGGGGTGGGTATTACTCTGGAACTGATATCGAATAACAAGATCAAAAGCAGTCACACATTCTGGCAGGACTCGTACGAAGCAATTTCAAACAGTGAAGGCAGTGTCAACACGGCCAATTATTATCGGTTAGCAGATTTTATCGCAGTGTGGCTGGTTTATACCTGGGTGAGTGCTTCATCGGAAAATAAAACTACTATTCTGAAAAACACCCTGGGCACAGCAAAGTGGGAAAGTTATGCCTATTTCCTTGCTGGTTTGCGTGCAGGAAAAGAAGATAACCCAGGTTTAGCGAGACGCTACTATCTGCGTGCCTTAAGAATAGACGATAATTTTCGCGCCCCCAGGGTGAACCTGGTTAAGTACCTGGCGCAGGGATCTGGCGAGCAAAGGCAGATCGCCATAAAAGAACTAAAAGCCCTCATCGATGATGCCAGAAAAAATAAACAAGCTTTCGGGGATACGGCATTTTATTCTGCACAATTTAACCTGGCGCAGTTGTATTACGACCAGAACGATATAGGCAACGCAGAACAGCAAGCACAGCAACTCCTTAATGACATCAAGGAAAATATTGCTGACGAGCAAAATCCGTATTTTCAGCGAATAAAACCCCAAGCGGCCATTATGTATGAAACAATTATGCTGGCAAAAACAGGAACGATTAAAACAGAAGAAGCACTATTACAAAATATTGGTATAGCCAGAACCGGTATGTCGGCAGCGTTACATTACAATTTGGCATGTTATCATACGGTAGCTTCACAAAAAGATCCACAGAATAAAGAATCTCATGGCAAAAATGCCTTATCACATTTAAGTATGAGTGTATGGTTAGCACCGAATGCAGCGGAAACAGCCCAGAATGATACGTCATTACACTATTTATGTAATGATGCCGACTTCAAAGCCCGCTTTGCCGCAATTGTTCGTCAAGGCGGTACTGAAAGATCAGAAAAAGCAGAACCGGTATCCGCACTGACGGAATTAAATTTGATTGGCAAGCTTGCAGAAAAGCTCACCAAACTGGAAATTACCACTTCAGACGCATTATTACTGGCAACAACCTCTGCTACTGACCGACAAGTTTTAAGTCAGCAGATTGGCGTGAGGACTGAAACCATTACACGCTGGGCACACTTATGCGACTTACTGCGTTTAAACGGACTCAATAATTCGCATGGCAATTTACTTGGCTTGGCAGGCATTGAAACATTGCAGTTAATGGCAGAAAGTGACGCCCAGCAGCTGCATCTGGAACTTTGTGATTTAAGTAAGGCGAGTGATAGTCCAGAACCACCGACTCTTCAGCTTGTCAGATCGTGGATTCAACATGCTCAGAATTTACAAGCGATGGTAAAATAACAAAATAGGCAAGTTTATAAAATTGGCTTTAAGCAAAAAGACTGCGGAGACAGATTTGTTTCCAACCCTCATGAGGGGGTTGGGAGTATCTTCTGAAGACTCTGTATAACACCTGAGTTGGATAAATCAGTCACTTTTTTCGGACATAATCCAATCATCCGTAACGGGTGAAGTACCAGTTCCATCGTTCCACCTCACGTCTATTCGTTTATTACGCATCACTGTTGGCGTTAAGCATGGCAAACAGTGACTGCGCAAGCTCAGCCGCCTGGCTGCCCAGTGGCGTGAGATAACCACCATCCACTAGCGTGATAAATCCTCCATCAAACAGGCGTTTCGCTGCCGTAATCTTTACGGGATCAGCCGTATGGTGAATTTTTATCCCCTCCAGTCTGGTAGAAAGATCAAACAGCATCAATACATTCAGCTCGGCAAGGTTTTCTGGGGTATACGACATTTGGTTTCCTTATTTTTTCAGTTTGTTGATCACGTTAGCGACGGGGTATTATTACAGGTACTCTAACTTTATTTACTGGGAAAATATAGCACCGCATGGATTTATTACTGTGTGTTACCGGCATTCCAGCCTCGCAGAAACCGTGGCACCGAAGATGCTGCAGTGCGCGATATTTTTTGCATCAGCGGAAAGGTGATTTCACGAATGTGGTATTTTTCCTTAATCTCGGTCAGCATCTTTAACCAAAGTTGCGCCGTCATATCCGCGTCGGCAAGCGCCCGGTGGAAGGTGCCGTTGTTTGGAATACGCAGCAATTTGACCAAGGTTCCCAATTTGTGATTGGCGGCATCTTGATACAGGCGCCGTGCAACCAACATTGAACAGGCAAATTCACCGGCACACAGACGTTTGACACGGGATAACTCAGCTACAAGAAAGCGGCTGTCAAATGACGCATTGTGCGCCACCAAATCATAGTCCTCGATAAAATCGGCAAATTTACTCATCACCTCTTTGCACAGCGGCGCGTCGCGCAACATCGCATTGGTGATACCGGTATAACTCTCAATGAAGGGATCGACCCGCCTGCCTGGATTCATGAGGCTTTGGAAGCGATCAGTGACCCTGCCCTGTTCAATGCGGATCGCCCCGATTTCAATCGCCCGATCACCATTATCCGCCGACAACCCGGTGGTTTCAAAATCGAGGACAATCGCGGTATCGGCGCGTCGTTGAGTATATTTTTTCATGTTAAAAGTGGCAGATATAAATCACCTGAAAATAATTCGGTCACTACGCTGTCCCTTTTATGTTTTACAGTCAAAAATAATGCTGAGCGGTTTCAGCTACATTAATAATGATTGTGATTGGCTCGGATATTTTTCCGCTATACGAAGCTCGAATCTCCAGAACGGTGCTGCTCAACGGCAAATCACTGATATACCGAAATACATCCAGCATAAAATATTCACCGACAATCTGATTACATGGTTTTTTTGCATAATAATCAATCGTTTCTATTGCCCATGAAATATTCATCGACGAGAAATCCGCAGATTGGTATATCTCACCTGACAATAGATCGGTAACATCAAGGTTAATATGACCAGGAAAACATGACCATGTGGACAGCTGTGAACCGCAATTGACATATATCTGAAAAATACCCGAGATATTCAAGCAACGCTCTGCCAACGTCACTTCGCCCGGTGCATAGAGTTTAATCCCCTGGAAATTTGCCGACACACGCTATTCTTCGGTGGCCTCAGAACTGAGGTCCTGTCCATCAAAATCGGTCCAAGGCGAGGATGTCATAAGTAAAATTGTTAGTAAACCCATCCCCTTTATACATTCATGAGGGGCAAAAAACAATTGTTCACTGTCGCCTGTTTTTTATACCAAGTACTCTGTCGGTGTTATATTAGCAATCTCAGTCAAGACTCAAGCAGTTCGCCAGG